>NZ_VPFK02000040.1:0-71811 GCF_008634075.2 Saccharibacillus sp. WB 17
GGCCTGCTCGCCGCGCCCGTCCGCAGGCGCGGCGGCATTGAGGGCCGGCTGCGCAGCGGCGGGCGGGGCGCCGGCGGCATCCGCCGGCACGAAATCGTCGGCATCGTCCGACGGTTCGGGCGCGCCGGGAGCGGGCGCGTGCGGCGGCAGGCCCGCCGCACCTTTATCCTGCGGAACTTCGCCCGCAAGCTCGCCGAGCAGCTCTTCCCGTTTCGGGAAATGGAACTGCTCCTGGATCATCGTATTGCTTTTGCCGACCCGCTGGTTGATCGCTTTGGGAATAAGCACTTCGCGCGCCAGAGCGGCGCGGATCGTGTCCTGTACGAATTCGGTCAGCTCGGCTTCCTTGCTGAAGCGCACTTCGAGCTTGGCCGGATGCACGTTGACATCGACCAACGACGGGTGCATCGCCAGACGCAGCACGACGAGCGGATGCCGCCCGACAGGCAGCAGCGTATGATACGCCCGCATGATCGCCTGGTTCAGAACGTGGCTGCGGATATAACGCCCGTTCACGACCGTCGTGATCGCGCTGCGGTTCGAACGGGTAAAGTCCGGCAGGCTGACGAAGCCCCCGACGGAAAAATCGAGGTTCTCGCCTTCGAGCGGCAGCATCGCTTTGGCGCTCGTCGTGCCGTATACCGCGGCGATGACCTGCAGCAGATCGCCGCCGCCCAGCGTCTGAAGCAGCGAATTGCCGTTATGGCGCAGCGTAAACGCGACGTTCGGATTCGACAGCGCCATGCGGTACATGTAATCGGAAATATGCCCGAGTTCGGTCTGCACCGTCTTCATATACTTGAGCCGGGCCGGCGTGTTGAAGAACAGCTCCCGCACGCGAAAGTCCGTTCCGCGCGAAGCGGGCGCGTCTTCGTTGCTCTTGAGCGTGCCGCCTTCGATCACGAGGCGGCGTCCCGCCCCGTCGTCGCCGCAGGCGGTCAGCACTTCGACTTTGGCGACCGACGCGATACTCGGCAGCGCCTCGCCGCGAAAGCCCAGGCTCGTAATCTGGAACAGATCGCGGCCGCCCGAAATTTTGCTGGTGGCATGCCGGTAAAAAGCGGTCTCGCAATCGTCCGGTTCGATGCCCGAACCGTTGTCGGTCACGCGGATCGAAGACAAACCGCCTTCCTCCGTCCAGACGTCGACCTTGGTCGCGCCGGCGTCGATCGCGTTCTCGACCAGTTCCTTGACGACCGAAGCCGGCCGTTCCACCACTTCGCCGGCCGCGATCTGGTTGGCGATATGTTCGTCCAATACTTTGATTCTGGCCATTTTCATTCTCCTTTCCTGTTCGATATCGGGTAGCGAAACCAGGCGGCGTACTCTACGGGTGCGCGGATTAACCCAGACGCTGCGCTTCGAGCTTCAGCTCGTTGAGCATCTGCATCGCCTGCAGCGGCGTCAGGTTCATCACGTCGATCTCGCGGACGCGCTGGAGCATCTGTTTGACTTTCGGATCTTCTTTGATCGGATCTTCCTTGGCCGGTGCGGCCGCGCTCTGCGGCGCCCGTTCTTCTTCGCCGAAGATCGACAGCTGCACGACGCCCTGCCGGGTGGCAGGCGCATGCTCGCGCACTTCGCCGGTCCGGTCCGGCCCTTCGTTCGACGGCAGCGGATAAATCGCTTCCGCTTCGATCTTGTTATTGAACGTGCTCGCAACCTTGTCTTCGGCCTTGTTCTTCACCGGAGCCGTTACCGGAGCCGTTACCGGAGAAGCCGCTTGGGCCGCGGCGGATTCCGGACTGCCGGACGTCACGTTCGCGGCGGCCTGTTCGAAGCCCTGCAGCAGGCCGTAGGCCCGGTCGATAATGCTGCCCGGAAGCCCGGCGAGGCGCGCGCAGTAGATGCCGTAGCTCGTGCTGGCCGCGCCCGCGACCAGTTTGCGCAGGAAAGCGACCTGGTCGCCGCTCTCGCGCACCGCCATGCAGTAATTGCGCAGGCGCGGCAGGCTTTCTTCCAGATGCGCCAGCTCATGGAAATGCGTCGAGACGAGCGCTTTGCAGCCGATCGATTCGTGCACATGCTCGATGACCGCCTGCGCGATCGCCATGCCTTCGCTCGTCGACGTGCCCCGGCCGAGTTCGTCGATAATGATGAGGCTGTCCCGCGTCGCCTGCTGGGTCATGACCTGGATATCGGCCATTTCGACCATAAACGTGCTCTGGCCGCCGACGAGATCGTCCGCCGCGCCGATCCGAGTAAAGATCCGGTCCAGCAGCGGCACGCTCGCCCGGTCCGCCGGAACGAAGCAGCCGATCTGGGCCATGATCGAGATGAGCGCGACCTGACGCATATACGTGCTTTTGCCGGCCATGTTCGGTCCGGTGATAAGCATGATATTCGCGCCGTCTTCGGCAAGTCCGGTCGCGTTGGCCACGAACGACCCGCCTTCCATGACCGCTTCGACGACCGGATGGCGTCCGTTGTCCACGCTGAGGTCGTAGCCGTCGTGCAGCTGCGGACGGACAAACGATTTCTCCGCGCTCGCTTCGGCGAACGCCTGGTAGACGTCGATTTCCGCGACCCGCTCGGCCAGCGATTTCAACCGCGGAATCCGCTCCGCGACCCGCTCGCGCAGTTCGAGGAACAGCCCGTATTCGAGATCGGCCATTTTTTCTTCCGCTTCGAGAATGAGCGATTCCTTCTCCTTGAGCTCGGGGGTAATGTACCGCTCGGCGTTGGCCAGCGTCTGCTTGCGCTCGTAGCGGCCTTCCGGCAGCTGGCCGAGATTGGCGCGCGTAATCTCGATATAGTAGCCGAACACTTTGTTGTAGCCGACTTTGAGCGAGCGGATACCGGTCACGCGGCGTTCTTCGGCTTCAAGCTCGGCGATCCAGCGCTTGCCGTTAACGCTCGCTTCGCGCAGCTGGTCCAGATGTTCGTGGTAGCCTTTGCGAATCAGCCCGCCGTCGCGTACCGATACCGGCGGTTCGTCGGTCACCGCCGCGGAGATCGCCTGCGCAAGTTCCGCGCATTCGTCCATCCGGTTCGCCGTCGACGAAAGGGTCTGCGAACCGGAATTCAGACAGATCTGTTTCAATCCCGGGATTTGCAGCAGCGAATCGCGCAGCGCGACCATGTCGCGGCCGTTGGCGCTGCCGAACGCGACGCGGCCGACCAGCCGTTCGAGATCGTAAATTTCCTTCAGCGCTTCCTGCACGTCGCCGCGCAGAATCAGGTCGCGGTGCAGATGTTCCACCGCTTCGAGCCGGTCTTCGATCGAACTGCGCTGCAGCAGCGGCTTGTCGATCCAGCGGCGCAGCGTCCGCGCGCCCATCGACGTCTTCGTCCGATCGAGCAGCCAGAGCAGCGAGCCTTTCTTGGAGCGCTCGCGCACCGTCTCCGTCAATTCAAGGTTGCGGCGCGTGAACGAATCGAGAATCATGTAATGGTTCGGCTCGTACACCGAAATTTTCGTCAGTTGGCCGAGCGCCCGCTTCTGCGTTTCCGCGAGGTAGGCGAACAGGCGCGCCACGCACACTCGGCGTTCTTCGTCCAGACGCGCCCAGACGGCTTCGCCGAACTGCTCGCGCGCGCCGTCTTCCCTGCTTTTGTCCCACGGCGTGCGGACGAGCCGGCGTTCCATCGGCGCGGCCTGCGTCCCGAGCAGATCGAGCAGCGCAGCGTCACCGATCGCTTCGGACGGCTGATAGACGCCGACTTCGCCTTTGATCCATTCGTCGTTGTCCGGCGCGGACGTCACGTGCAGGTCGCCTGTCGACAGGTCGCAAGCCGCGATCGCGGTCATGCCGCCGCTGCTCGTCACGCAGACGAGGTAGTTGTTCGATTTCTCTCCGAGCGCGCGGCTCTCCATCAGCGTACCCGGCGTGACGACGCGCACGATCTCGCGGCGCATCATGCCGCGGCCGGCGGCCGGTTCTTCCACCTGCTCGCAGATCGCCACTTTGTACCCTTTTTCGATCAGACGCTGCACGTAACCTTCGGCCGCGTGGTACGGCACGCCGCACATCGGCGCCCGCTCTTCCAGCCCCGCGTTGCGTCCGGTCAGCGTAATCTCCAATTCGCGCGAAGCCGTCAGGGCATCGTCGAAAAATATTTCATAAAAGTCTCCCAGCCGGAAAAAGAGGATCGCGTCCTTCGCTTCTTCCTTGATCTTGAGATACTGTTCCATCATCGGCGTTAATTTGGCCATGATTCCCCTCCATACATTCTGCCTTCTTTTCTCTCCCTGATTATAACAGACTTCCGGCGAAAAGCGCGCAAATGCGAACATACGTTCAAATTGATCCCGACGACGCCGATCGATCGGCCGCCGGGCCGCATGCACAAACCAAACAGGGACGGGGGTTTCCCCGTCCCGAAGCGTCGAGACATCCGGCTCCAACTTCCCCTGCTTACGTCACGTGCGGAGCCTTGTCTTTTTTCGACAATTTCAAATAGCGGTTAAGTTCCCGGCACAGCTGGAGAATCGCCGAACGCACCTCGAATTCTTCGCGCGTATGCGGCAGGCTCATCTCTTTGAAGCGCTCTTCCAGCTCTGTGAGCATGTCTTCGGCCCGGCCGGTGTAATGTTCGCTTTTGACGTCCTGCTCCAGACGATCGAACAGTTCCGCGGTGAGTTCGGCCTGCGAGATTTTGCGGTACACCTGCGACACGAGCTGCGCCATCGTCTGGATCGATTCCAGCTGCTGCTTGCGCATGTAAAAGTACACGCTCCAGAACTCGTCGGCTTTGACGACCTGGTTCTCCAGGGAGCGGCGCGCGAGCGCAAGGCCTTCTTCGACTTTTTTGTCGGCTTCGATCAGTTCTTTGCCGTCCCAGACGTAATCGGCGTTGCGCAGCGTACGGGCGAACTGGGCGAAAATGCGGGAAAAGCATTCGTCCGCCTCGCCGCGGATTTTGGCCAGCTTTTCTTCCGGATTCGGCATGTACACCAAATTGACGAGCATCGCCGAACCGAGGCCGATAACGAGCAGCTGCAATTCGGTCCAGAGCACTGGCCAGGAGATGACTCCGGCGTTGAACACGTGGAACACGACGACGGCGTTCGTGACGATGCCGCCTTTGAACGTCGCTTTGACGATCGCGGGAAACGCGACCAGGATATACAGCGGAATGACCCAGTAATGAAAACCGAGAATACCGAACAAGGCGCAGGCGACCAGGAGACCGAGAATCGAAGCGAAAAAGCGGTCCACGACCGTCTTGATGCTGCGCTTGATCGTCGTGTCGAGCCCGAGGATCGCCAGCAGCCCCGCCGACGTCGCCGACGGAATGCCGACAAAATGCGCGATCAGGATCGCGGCAAAAGCCGCGACGGCCGTTTTGATCACGCGAAAACCGAACAGGCCTGTCATCGTATCCCTTCTTCCTTTTTTCAGAAACGTTCACTTTATTTTCGAAACTGTCATGATTCTTACATTTCTGCCCGGAGTCAAAAATCCCGCCGCTTCCGCGAAGGAAGGGCAGGATTCGGAGCGGACTCCCGCAGGAGACCGTGCTACAGCTTCAGATTATACAGACTTGTGTACTTGTGTTCCAGATAATCCGCGAGATAATCCGGGTTCAACTCTTCGCCGGTCACATCGAAAATGATTTCGGACGGTTTTTTCGATTTGCCGAACCGGTAAATCTTGTCGGTCAGCCATTGTTTGATCGGCAGCAGGTTGCCCTGCTCGATCAGCTCGTCGAAATTGTCCATTTCCTTGCGCAGCGTGTGCATGATCTGCGCCGCGTACATATTGCCGAGCGAATACGAAGCGAAGTAGCCGAACGCGCCGCCCGACCAGTGGACGTCCTGCAGCACGCCTGCGGCGTTGTCCGGCGGCGTGATGCCCAGATAACTCTCATATTTGGCATTCCATACTTCGGGCAGCTTCTTCACGTCCAGGTCTTCGTTGAACAGCATCTTCTCGATCTCGTACCGGATAATGATATGCAGATTGTAGGTCAGTTCGTCCGCTTCGATCCGGATCAGCGAGCTTTCGACCCGGTTCGCGGCAAAATGGAACTGCTCCGCCGTAACGCCGGCCAGCTGCTCGGGGAACTGCCGCTGCAAATCGCCGAAATACCGCTGCCAGAACGGCAGGCTGCGTCCGACCATGTTCTCCCAGAAACGCGACTGCGATTCGTGGATGCCCATCGACGTGCCCTGCGCAAGCGGTGTGCCCGTCAGCTTCGGATCGATATTTTGCTCATACAGCGCGTGTCCGCCTTCATGCAGCGAACTGAACGCCGCGCTCAGCACGTCGCGTTCGTGGTACGCCGTCGTAATCCGCACGTCGCCCGGGTTGAGCCCCGTCGCGAACGGATGCACCGTCTCGTCCAGCCGGCCGGCGTCGAAGTCGTAGCCCATCTCTTTGAGGATAAAATGGCTGAACGCTTTCTGCCCTTCCTTCGGATAGACTTGCTCCAGGAACGGCAGTTCCGGGCGAATATCGGACGCCGCGATCGCTTCCGCCAACGGCACCAGGCGCTGCTTGAGCCGCTCGAACACCGCGTCCAGCCGTTCCACCGTCATGTCCGGTTCGTACATGTCGAGCAGCGTGTCGTAAGGCGTGTCCTTGGCGCCCCAATAACCGACGAATTTGCGCAGCGTCGCGACGATCTCGGTCAGGAAAGGCTCGAACGAATCGAAGTCTCCGCTTTCTTTGGCGTCTTCCCATTTCGTTTCCGATTTGGACGTCAGAATCGTATACGCCTTGAATTCGCTCTCGGGAATTTTGCGGCTCTGGTCGTATTCCTGCTTGACCGTGGCCACGAGCCGGCGATCGACGTCTTCCAACTGCGCGGCATGCTCCTCCTGAGCGAAAAAGTCGAGGTATGTACCCATCTCGTCCGACGTTTGCAGCTTGAACGCTTCCGTCGACAGCAGGCCGATCGTCTCTGCGCGCGTCTCCGCGCCTTTGCGCGGCGCCCCGGTACGCAGATCCCAATACATCAGACCGATCGCTTCGTTGTAACTTCCGATTTTGGACACCAATTCGCGAAACCCGTTCCATTTTTCCTGCAGCTGCTGTTCCATCCGGATGCTTCACCTCGTGAGTTTGATAGTTTTATAAAAATGGTAAACATAAGTATTCTCCCTCTTGATCATACTTTTTGACGGGCGTATAATCAATATCAGTAAAAGGTTTTGCAAAATACAATTTATCAAAAGGAGTGTTACCCATGTCCTTCTCCCTGTCCATGAAAGTGTCTCCCGAAGCCGTTACTTTGCTGCAATCGAAATTCGGCGGCCGTCCCGGCTTTATCCGCCTCGCTTACGATAACGAAGGCTGCGGCTGTTCGCTGAGCGGCGCGATCGCGCTGTGGATCGTGGACAAGGCGGAAGAGTCGGATCTCTCCGTTTCTTCGGACAGCGGCCTGAACTTTATCGTGAACCGCAGCGACGCCGTCTATTTCGACGAGAGACTGTCCATTACGATCAGCGGCTTCGACAAAACGTCGGTACGCCTCGCGAGCGACGGCCAATCGTACGGCTCCAGCATCCCGATTCAGGACCGCCGCACGGAAGCACAAATCCGCGCCTGAACGCTTGACGCCGACGTCCGGCAAAATTCGGGCTTGAATTTTCCCTGCGCCTTTATGTAAAATGCGTGATAACGCTAAAGGGCGAAAGCGGCCAGGCGAAAAAGGAGGAACCGGCTTTGACTCAAATTACGGAAATTTTGGATCATAATAAGGCGTTTGTTGAAAACAAGGAATACGAAGCGTTTATCAGCGGAAAGTTCCCGGAGAAAAAAGTCGTCGTGCTCACCTGCATGGACACCCGGCTGACGGAACTGCTGCCGCGGGCGATGAATATGCGCAACGGCGACGCCAAAATTCTGAAAACGGCCGGTGCCGTCATCTCCTCGCCGTTCGGCAGTATCATGCGCAGCATTCTGGTCGCGCTGTACGAGCTTCAGGCGGAAGAAGTGATCGTCGTCGGCCATTACGAATGCGGCATGGCTTCGCTGAACGCCGGCCATATTATGGGCCAGATGCGCGAACGCGGCGTGTCGGACGAAGTGCTGGCGACGCTCGAACATTCCGGCGTCCAGCTCGGCCAATGGTTCAAAGGCGTGGAGAACGAGACCGAAGGCGTCATGCACAGCGTCGACATGATCGCGAACCATCCGCTTATGCCGGCCGGCGTTCCGGTCCACGGCATGCTGATCGATCCGAAGACGGGCAAGCTCGAATTGATCGAAGACGGCTACGAACGGCTGCGCGGCAAAGCCCACTCGACGCCGGACACGCCGTAACGTCATTGGGCCGTTTTGCCGGGATCTCTCGAAACGGTTTTCACCCGAAAAGCACGGTTTCTGCGGAAACCGTGCTTTTGGCGTTTGTTCTTCTCTTATCCGCATCGCATCCTCGTTTGCGCTCTTGGTTGCCGTGGCGTCTTCGGATGTTGTACACTTGGGACGAAGAGTGTGCCGTCCCTAGGCGGGGCGCCCTGAATATAGAAAACGGGTGATTTCATGAATATACTTTCTTACGGCCTGCTTGCTCTCGTCTCGCGAACGGAAGCTTCGGGTTACGATTTGATGCTCAAGATCCAGCCTTTCTGGCAGGCCAAGCACAGCCAGATCTATCCGCTGCTCGGCAGCATGGAAGAACAGGGACTGCTCAGCGCCAAATGGATTCAGCAGACGGACAAGCCGGACAAAAAGCTGTATTCCATTACCCCCGCGGGCACCGACAAGCTGCACGAGTGGCTGCTGGAAGAGACGGCGCCGCCGGTCATGCGCGACGAATTCAACCTGAAATGTTTCTGCATCCATTTGGCCGAGCCTTCCGAGGTGCGCCGAATGTTTGCGGGCAGACGGAAGTACCACGTCGAACGCATGAAATATTACAAAGATATCCAGGATGCGATTCCGCAGGAATACCGCAATCCGGGGCATATCGGCTTCGAAGATTACATTCTGCTGCAAAAAGCGGTCATGCGCACCAAAGCAAGCATCGACTGGATCGATTGGGTCGAGCAGGAGTACGGACAGTGGACGGCGGAAGCGTAAGACTGTCCAAAATCAAGTTGCACAAAAAATAATCATTAAAAATTGAAACGTTCACGAGATTCCTCCGTATAGGGTAGGAGAAAGGCAAAGCGCCTGCGCTTTTTCCTTTTACCAACCGACCCTATAGGAGGAATTTCATTTATTATGCGGCAATCCAAAAAGTTCTTCTCTGTCCTTTTGTCTTTCCTTATCCTGTTCGCCGCTTCGGCCGTCGTTCCCGAACAAGCCGATGCGCGTCGAGGCGGCTTTAGCTCCGGACCGAGATCGTACCAGAGCACGCCAAACAAAACGCAAAACAGCGACAGTATCAATTCGGGCACGCGCTCGAACTCCAATACGCCGTCCAATACGAACAGCGTCAACCGCAGCGGCAATACGAATCGCGGCGGCTTCGGCGGCACGTTCTTCCGCGGCATGCTGTTCGGCGGTATCGCCGGCCTCATGTTCGGCAGCCTGTTCGCCAACATGGGCGCATTCGGCGGCATGCTCGGCCTGCTCGTCAATCTGCTCGTGCTCTACATGCTGTTCGTCGTGATCCGCACCGTGTACCGCGCGATTCAGGACAACCGCCGCCGTTCGCGCGAACGGGACGGACGTTACTAAGCCATGCAGCTGACGATGGACGAAATCATCAACGCCGTCTGCCTCAACATCGCGCAGCGCCGGGTGATCCAACCGACCGAAGTGACGGTCGACATGCTGTGGGACGAAGACCTCGGCTTCAGCGCGCATATTACGGTGCAGGGCCGGGACTGGTACATTAACGAAGGCGCGCTGATCGAAGCGATTACCCGCTATCTGGACCAGGAATATCACGTCCGCGCTTTTCCCGATCAGATCCGTCTGGAACTGACGGAAGAGATTATCGCGCACGTCGCGGTGTAAAGCCGTCTTATAACAGAATACGGCCTTACACTATACGGCAAAGAACCGATTCGAAAATTCGAATCGGTTCTTTGTTTAGTCTTTTTTCGGATACAAAAACTTAACCATCAACCGCTCGTCGACATACGCTCCCTCGATTTTGAGCGAGCGCTTCTCTTCGCCGTAACTTTCGAATCCGAACCCTTCGTACAGCGAGAGCGCCGCTTCGTTCGTCGAGGCGACGCCCAGATGCAGCTGTTCGAGGCCTTCGAGCTCAAGCGCTTGTTCATGCACCGCTTCCAGCAGCGCTTTGGCGGCTCCCTGCCGGCGGCAGCGTTCCGACACGTAGACGGCGACCAGATTCGCCCGGTGCCGCAGCTTCAGGCGAACTTCGGGAACGAGCGTCACCGAACCGGCCAACCGCCCGTCGACAAAAGCTCCGTACGTAAAAGAAGCTCCTGCGGCGAAGCGCCGTTCATATTTGTCGGGCGTGTCGCCGCGCTCTTCCTCATAACTCGAACCGAAAGCTTCGGGGTGCAGCCGGAGCGCTTCAAGGCGCAGCTTCAAATAAGCGGCCGCGTCGCCGGGCTGCAACAATCGGATTTCCATCGCTTCCCCCTCCTTTTTGACGATTATACCCGCTTTTCGCGCGTCATGGTAAGGGGCATCCAATAGAGGTATCTAATAAAGGCAGCGAATAAGGAAATCAACCAGGGGAATCTGTTAAAAGATCCGCCGTTTCCCCGAACAGCCGCTCCTTCAATCTCCGCGCCAGCTCGTCGTCGTCCAACGGTTCGCGGTGCGTGTTTTCCAAATAAATATACTTTTCCGTTTCCTGCATCAGGTATTGTTTGAACCAGAGGAAAAAGTCCGGGCCATCGCCCTGCACGCGCAGCACCCGGCGAAGCGTATCGACGCTGCGCACGGTGCTTGCGATATTCGTCAGCCAGTCCGCGCGGTAGAAGTCCGCCCATTTGCCGTGTTCCGCCGCCCGCAGCGCGTCCACTCCCCGTTCGTACTGCGACATCGATTCCGACGCCAGCACGAACGCTTCCGGCAGCCTGCCCTGCGCGTACTCGCCGTACGACCGGCACAGCAGATAGAAGCCTGCGCAGCCGGAAGCGTGCAGTTCGCCGTGAAACCGCAGATGGTCAAGCATCCGCTGCCGGTCCCCGGCTTCAAGCCGCTTCGCCGCTTCGTCGCAGGCCCGCAGCCACGCTTCCCACTTCGGGATCGCGGCCTTCAGCTTCTGTTCGAACCGCTGCACCTGCCCGGCCCATGAGGAAGATTGCGCCGCCCAGTCCAACCGGGGATCGGAGTCAGGCGTCCGGCCTTCAATCCACCAGCCGACGATCTGCCGCGCCGGATGATGGTAATATTCGTCTCCGGCCAGATCGTCGGCGTTCGGCCCGTAAGCCAGTGCCGCTTCGGGATAAGTCCGGTACAACCGTTCAAGTTCGTCATGACCGGACGTGTAATAATCCCGCACGAACTGCTGCCGGTGCCGGTCCTCGTCGATCGTTCCGTCGTTCCAGAGCGTGCGCAGCACGTCCAGCGGATAGACGTGGGGGCGAATGCCGCCGCAGTTGACGAGCAGGTATTCGTCCGCGCCGGCGGCGAACGCCGTCCGAATCTCGCTGCGCAAAAATTCGGCGCTTCCCGGAAACATCGTCAGATGGTTGGACGCCTGCAAATCATGGAACGTCACATGATAGTACAGGCCGTGCGGGCCGCTCTCGCCCGGCGCGGGCAGCGCCGGCGTACGCAGATTCAGATTGCCGTGCCGGCGCGACACCATTTTGCCGTAGCCGTTGTCCGCCCAGATCCGGATGACGCCTTCCGGAAGCTCGATCCAGCCGGCTTTGTACAATTCCGAAATCTCGCCGTACAGCGCGACGCAGCAGACCGGATCGCTCACCGATTCGCGGATCAGCTCATACTGCCGGCGCATCGCGCGGGAGATCAGCTCTCCGCGCTTTTGCGGCGTGTCGAAGAAAGGGTCGTCTTCCCAGAACGGCTTGTCCCCCTGCCCGCGAAACGACAGCACCCACAGGATGCGGCGGTCTTTCTGCTCTTCGATCGCCTGCCGCCACAGCCGTTCGTACCGCTCCGGCTCCTCGCGGTAGCTCGCCCGGTAGCCCGGATACGCCCGCAGGAACATCTGCGCGCCGAGCGGCTCCGCATGATGATGCGTCACGATCAGACCCATTTCGGACGCAAGCGTATGATGAATGCCGTGGCGCGGCAGATCCGTGCCGGCGATGACCATGTTGCCGCCGCAGCGCAGCAGCGCTTCGAACACCGGCTCCCACACTTCGCGCGGCGGCGGGTACTGCCTCGTCCAGCCGATCAGGCTGACTTCGTCGTTGACGAACCAGCCCCGATACCGCACGCGCCGCGGCGGCGAATCGTACGGTTCGCACGTCAGAATCAGCTCGCTTCGGCGCTCCGGGCTCCGATCCATCCAGTATCCCAGCGGCGGAACGCCCAGAAAAATCCGGCCGAATTCCAGCAGGCCGTACACGAGGCCCAGTTCGTCGCGGCCCGCGATGACCATCCGGACCTCTTGTTCCGGGCCGGTCTCGGCGTGTTCGATGTGTTCGGCGTCTTGGGCGTGTTCGCGGCGCTCGAAGCGGAACACGAACGCTTCCGGCCGGTCGGGGCAGCCGTCCGAACCGCGGGCCGTGCGAACGACGAGCTGCGCCGTCCGTTCGTCTTCCGCAAGCTGCGGTTCGGCGCCGAGCACCGCGCGCAAATCCCGCAGCAGGAAGCGCAGCGCATGCGCGACCGCCGTCGATTCGCCGGGCTCCGCGTGCAGCCGGACCTGCCCGGCCAGCCGCAGGGAGCGGAGCTGCGCGGAACGCGCGTCCGCGGCGCTCATGAAAGCACCCGCTTCGCGGCGGCCGAAGCTTCGGCCGGGTCAGCGGGCGCGTCCGCAAGCGCCGCCGATTCCAGCGCGCCGCGCGGGCGAACGCCGCGCATCCCGGCGGCGGCCAGCGCCTGCGCGACGAGGAAAGCCGCCTCCTGCGCGCCGTATTCGTTCAAATGCGTATCGTCCATGATCCCGTTCGGATAATGGGGATGTTCGCCCCGCCGCAGCTGCACGAACCAGCGCTTCGAATGCTGCGGCCCCATTTCCTTGAACGCCGAAGCGCTGCGGCCCGCAAGATCGACCAGCGTCACCCGTTCGCGCTGCGCCAACGCTTCCATCGCCCGCGGGTAATCGCCGTGCGTCGGCGTCAGCAGCCCGTCGGCATCGAAATAACGCCGCGCGATCGGCGTGACCAGCACCGGATGCGCCCCGCGCTCCCGGGCTCCGTCGAGATAACGCTTGAGCGTCTCGGCATACGTGGTCCACGGACTCGTGTGCCGCTCCGGATCGTCTTTGCCGTCGTTGTGCCCGAACTGGATCAGCAGTACATCGCCTTCGCCGATGACGCGCAAGATCCGGTCCAGCCTTCCTTCGTCGACAAAGCTTTTGCTGCTGCGCCCGCATGCCGCTTCGTTGACGACGCGCGCCTCTTTTTCCAAAAACAGCGACAGCTTCGCGCCCCAGCCCTGCATCGGCAGCCGCTCCGGCGGATAGTCCGCCATCGTCGAATCGCCTGCCAGATAAAACGTGATCCCCATGTCCCCCAGCTCCCTTTGCGCTTAAATTGAACGTGCCCTTGCTGCAAGGCTAGCCCAATCTTTGCGCATGGACTCCGCTTTTCGCGCCGTGTTGACGGGAACCCCGCTTTTTTTGCTAAAATAGAGCCAGCAATAACGCAAGCGTATCGGCATACGCGGCGAAAGGAGATGTCCCATGCAGCTTCAACAGCTTCCCGACCTGCTGCACTACGGCGAATCGAAAGATCCTGTTCGCGTCGAATTCGATCGCCGCATCGGCTACTTTTCCATGCTGCAAAACCATTACCACGCCAGCTGCGAACTGTATTATCTGTTCAGCGGCGAGCGCAACTATTTCGTCAAAGACAGCGCCTACCGGATTCGCGCCGGCGATCTCGTCCTGATCGATTCCAACGCCGTGCACAAAAGCACCGATTCCGGCATCCCGGATCACGAACGGGTCGTGCTCTATTTCTCCGCCGCCTACTTCGACGAATATCCGCCGGAAGAACGGGCGCTGCTGCGCAAGCCGTTCAGCCGAGGCAGCGCGCTGCTCCCGCTCAACTTGCAGGAAAAGCTGCGCGCCGAAGAACTGCTGCTGTCGCTGCTGCGCGAACTGCACGACCGGCCGCCGGGCTACCGCCTGCACGTGCGCCATATGGCGGGGGAACTGCTGCTGCTCGTCGCGCGCGCTTCCGGCAAAAGCGATCTGCGCCCTCCCCTGCAGCCGACGCCCGTCCGGCTCAAAATCGCGGAGATCGTGCGCCATATCAACCAGCATTTTGCCGAGCCGCTGGAGCTCGACGAGTTGGCGCGCCGCTTCTATATCAGCCGCAGCCATCTCAGCCGGACGTTCAAGGAAGTGACGGGGTTCGGCTTCGCGGAATACGTCAACCTGACCCGCGTCCGCGAAGCGCAGCGCCTGCTGCGCGAGACCCGGCACAGCGTGACGCTCGTGTCGGAACTTGCGGGCTTCGACAACTTTTCGCATTTCGGCAAAATGTTCAAACGCCTGTCGGGCGCTTCGCCGCGCGAATACCGGAACATGGACCGCCCCGGCGGCGCGGCCGACTGAATGCTTTGCGGCGACGCCTGTGCGAACAGGAAAAAGAAGCCGAGGCGGAGAGGTTCTCCGCCCGGCTTCCTGGTCGTTGGCCGAACTGCTGCCGAACGTACTCCGGCAGAAGCTCATTCGCCGTTCGTCAGCTTCGCAAACGGACGCGCAGCGTCAAAATCTCGTACGGCTTGAACAGCTGCCGCAGCGCCGCGCCCGTACTCTTCTCTTCGCCGTCGATCGGGCGTTCCAGCAGATCGCACACCTGCCACGAAGCCGCGGAATAATCGCTGGACAGATTCGCGTGGATGCGGCGCCCCGCGTATTCGTGCAGCCGGACGATAAAGCCGTCGCCGTCTTCGGCGCGCTTGATCGCGTCGATCGCGATGCGCGCCGTATCCGTCCGGATGAGCGAGCGGCCTTCGCCGGCCGTATACGCGCCGCGCACCGCAAGCGGCGGATCGTTCAGCGTCCACGCTTCTTCCGCCGTGCGCCCCGCCGCCCAGTCGCCGGCGTGCGGCAGCAGCGCGTACGTAAATACGTGCTCGCCCTGATCGGCGCTCCAGTCCGGATCGGTCGCCGATTTGATCAGCGTCAGCCGCAGCGTATGGTCTTTGATATCGTAGCCGTATTTGCAATCGTTCAGCAGGCTGACCCCGTAATCCCGCTCCGACAGATCCGCCCATTGGTGGCCGACGCTTTCGAACCGCGCGTAATCCCAGCTCGTGTTCCAATGCGTCGGCCGCTTGACGTTGCCGAACTGGATATCGTAAGTCGCTTCGGTCGCGCGAATCGCGGCCGGGAACGACACTTTGAGCAGTTGGTGGCTTTCGTGCCAGTCGACCGTCGTCTCGAAATCGATCTGCCGCCGGTCGGCGTACACTTTCATATGCTGCGTCACGGAAGAATCCATGTAGCGCCACGTCGTGCGCAGCACGGCCGCAAGCGGCCCGGCGCAGACCCATTCCATCGAGAGAAGGTCGGTGATTTCTTTCTTTTTTTCCACATAGTCCAAATCGATATTCCAGGCGTCGTATTCCAGCGGCTT
Organism: Saccharibacillus sp. WB 17; assembly: GCF_008634075.2. NCBI lineage: Bacteria > Bacillati > Bacillota > Bacilli > Caryophanales > Paenibacillaceae > Saccharibacillus > Saccharibacillus sp. WB 17. The sequence continues at coordinate 15,548 of NZ_VPFK02000040.1, forward strand.
GTCCTCGAACACCTGCAGCACGTTGCCGCATTCGCCTTCGAACAGCACTTCGCGCTGCGCTTCGCGGTCGAAGATCCGGCTCAACTGTCCCGCTTCGTTCCATTCGAGAATATAAAACGGCGTCGTCATCGTTCTCTTTGCTTCGATAAAAACAGGCTCTTCCAAAACAGGTTCGTCCTCCCGCGCTTCTTCGACGACCGTACTCCGAATGACCGCGCTTCCCATCGGCGGCAGCGACGGCACCCGGACGAGCCATTCGCCGTTTGGCATACGCTGGGCGTGCAGACCTTGGCCCTGCGCATCTGTCCAGCGGCGATGTCCGTCGTCTGCGCCCGCCACGCTCACATACCCCGTCCGCTCGAAAAACGCGCCGCTGAACACGGTATAAGCCGCTTGTGGCGAAGGCAATTCCGTATCCGCCGCGGCTTGCCGCGTCAGCTGCCGCGCGGCAAGATGCACCAGACGTTCGCCGATCTCTTCCGCCTGTTCGTACTCCGCGCGCGAATCTTCGTACACCTCGCGGATCGCCGAGCCGGGAATGATGTCGTGAAACTGGTTGCGCAGCACAATATGCCACCCTTCCAGCAGCTCCGCCGCCGGATAATCGCTTAGATCGCCCCGCTCCGCCGCCAGCAGCACATGCAGCCATTCCGCTGCGCGGTAAGTCATCTCCAGCTTGCGGTTCATCCGTTTGTTGTGCGCCTGGCTCGTATACGTGCCGCGGTGCGTCTCCAGATACAGCTCGCCGTCCCACGTATGCACGTATTCATCGGTCTGCCGGATCGTCTCGTTCAAGCGCTCGAAATAGTCGTCCGCGCGGCCCGGCTTGACGCCCGGAATACCCGGCAGCGTGTCGAGGCGCCGGCGCATCTCCAGCATGTCGCGGTTGACGCCCCCTCCCCCGTCGCCGTATCCGTACGCCAGCAGCAGTTCGGTATTGAGATTTTTGTCCCGATACAGATCCCAGATGCCCTGCACGGAAAAAGCTTCGATCACGCCGTTGTACGTAATGCCCTGGGACAGCGGCTTGGCGCGCGTCGTGATGAAATGGGTCAGCACTTCGCTGCCGTCGATTCCCCGCCAATAGAACGTGTCGTGCGGCATCTGGTTATAGCGATTCCAGCCGAGCTTCGTCGTCATAAACGTCTCGATCCCGGATTTGCGCAAAATTTGCGGCAGCGCCCAGCTGTAGCCGAACACGTCGGGCAGCCAGAGATGCTTGCACTCCACCCCGAATTCATCGCGAAAAAACTGCGTGCCGTACAAAATCTGCCGCACGAGCGACTCGCCGCTCGTCAGGTTGCAGTCCGCTTCCAGCCACATCGCGCCGCCCGCTTCCCAGCGTCCTTCCCGGACCCGATCGGCGATTTGCGCGTACAGCTCGGGATAATCCTGCTTCATATAGGCGTAGAGCTGGGGCTGGGTTTGCAAAAAAACGTACTCCGGAAATTGGCGCATCAGGCGCAGGACGGTCGAGAAGGAACGCGCCGCTTTTTCCCGGGTGTGGGTCAGGCGCCACAACCAGGCCACGTCGATATGGGTATGCCCGACCGCCGTGACCGTCACCGGATGTTCGCCGCGCCGGACCGCGCGCAGGCGGTTGAGCAGTTCCGTACCGGCCGCCTGCACGCTGTCGTAGAACCCGGCTCCGCCCGGTCTGGACCAGTCGATCAGGCCGAACGACCGGTTGAGCGCCGACAGCAGTTCTGGCTTCAGCGCTTCATTGTCCGGCAGTTCCCGGCAGACGCCGAGCACGGCGCGCGCCGTATAATACAGATCGTCCGCCGCTTCGTCGAGCCATGTCAGCCGCGCCGCGCGGATCACATGCTCCTGCGGAGTCGGCAGCCCGCCGCCTTCGAGACCCGACCAGAGCCGAAACGACAAGTCCAGCGTCCGCCCGGCCGTGTCCGCGTCGAGAAACACTTCGAGATGGTTGGAGTCGACGCCCTGATACGGATGTCCGTCCACGAACAGCAGCGATTCGAAGCCGCTGTTGTAGAAATCGCCGGTCCGGCCGAAATCGAACAGGCCGACGATCCGCCGGTCGCTCCAATCGGCCGGAATGTCCACGCGGCGCCGCAGCCAGACATACCGGTCCCGGCCGCTCCACCGGTCGCCGATCGCGTATGTACATGCGCCTTCGAACGAAGCCGGCGGATACGCGCCGTTCGCTCCGGCTTCGTCTTCGAGGCCGTCCCAGCCGTCCAATTCGATCGCTTCCCTGTGCCGGTAAGGTTCCAGTTCCTTGATGCGCGCAGCCAACTTTTCGTCTGTCGAGAACATATCGTCGCCTCCTGTATAACACGTGTTATGTGACTTAAAAACCGGCGGCTTCCGCAGAATGCCGCCCTGCCGTTTATTCGGGTGTGTGGGAACTTATTCGAATTCATTGGAGTTCATTCAAAGAAAGCAGATTCTAAAGAAAACACCTGTTAAAGCTCCCGCCTAAGCGCTCTCGCCCGGCTTGAGCACGGCGGGCAGCCGCAGCTTCGACGGCGGGCCAGCTTGCCCGCCTGCCTGCCGCAGCACGTTCGCGACCGCCGCTTCGCCCATGTCCGCGTACGGAATCTCTACGCAGCTGAGCGTCGGCACGCTCAGCACGTCGCCTTGAATCGTATTGTCCGCGGCCATGACACGCAGATCGCCGCCGACGGACAATCCGCAGGCCCGTGCGGCGCGGTACAGATCGGGCACCGCGCTGGACCAGTTGACCAGCACCGGCGGCGCCGGCTTGCGCAGGCTGCGCTGCCGGCACCAGTCGGTCCAGTCCACGCGGCCGCCCTGCTGCAGGTGACGGGACACGACCGGTTCCCAGCCGTGCTTGCGGCACGCGTCTTCGTAGCCCTGCCGGCGCTGCCGCTCCGCTTCGTTGACGCGCCCGCCGTGCGAAGCGCTGAACACTTCCGCGTATTCGGGCGCGGCGCCCAGCCCGGGATAGGTCGCCCGCAAATAATCGAGCGCCGTCTCCATGCTGCCCCGGTAATCGGCGTGCACGGAATGAATGCCGTCCGTCTTGGCATAGCCTTCGACCGAGACGTAAGGCACGCCGACTTCCCCGACAGCCTGCGCCCACTGCGCGTCCGCATAACTCGTATCGTCCAGCGTCACGATCCCGTCGATTCTGCGCTGCTGGTACAGCTCCAGCAGTTCGCTGCGCGCTTCGCCCGGCCGGCCCCGGCCCGGCGAACTCAGCAGCAGGTGATACCCCGCCGCTTCGCCGGCCCGCTGCATGCCTTCGAGCAGCCGCATGAACAGCGGATGGGCCGTATCGCCGAACGCCGCAAGCGTCATGCTGCGCCCGGTCTTCATGCCGCGTGCCCTCGCGTCCACATGGTAATCCAGCTCGCGGATCGCGCTCAGCACGTTCTCCCGCGTCCGCTCGCTCACGCCGATGCCCGGCGTTCCGTTCAGCACGGCCGAGACGACGCTGCGGGAGACACCCGCAAGCCTGGCGACGTCCTGGCTGGTGATTCGTTTGGAACCCATCGATTTGCTTGTCATCTCTCCACCTCGCCTTCAATATAACACGTGTTATTCGGACTGTACAGACGTCGGTTTCGATGTCGGTTTCGACGAAGATTGTCAGGAAAACCCGGCTCTGGGGAAGCCGCCGACGCGTTGACAACGACCGAAGGCCGGATTATGATGATAACGTTAACATTTACAGTTGGGAGAACCTATCATGATTACGATCAAAGACATCGCGCGCGCGGCCGGCGTCTCGCATACGACCGTGTCCCGTGCGCTGAACGGCAGTTCGCTGATCAAGCCGGGCACGCGGGAGCGGATCGAGAAGATCGCCGCGGACATGAACTACATGCCCAACTACAGCGCCAAAAATCTCGTCACCCGCAAGTCCAACACGATCGGGCTCTTTTTTTCGAGCATCGAGCAGGGCACGTCGTCGAGCTTCCTCGCGGACGCGCTCAAAAGTATCCGGCGGGAGCTGGAGGCGAACTACATGCTGACGGTCAGCGGCATCGACGATCCCGGCAGTCTGGGCAGCGTCAATCCGCGCCGGTACGACGGCATTCTGGTCATGAGCCAGAGCGAACTGGACAACGCCTTCATCTATCACGTGCGCTCGTCCGGCATCCCGCTCGTCGTGCTCAACCGCCAGTTGGACGATCCGTCGATCTCGAACGTCGCGTCGGACGACCGCGTCGGCGGACGCGCGGCGGCGGATCACGCCTGCGAACTGCGGCACCGGCGCATCGCGATCATCGAAGGCCGGCCGGGCTTCAAGTCCGCTTCCGAACGCCGCGCCGGCTATCTGGACGGCTTGATGGCGCACGGACTGACGCCGAACCCGGACTATTTCGTCCAGGGCGATTACACGTTGGAGAGCGGCTATGCCGCCATGAACACGCTGCTCGACCTGCCGCAGCGACCGACCGCCGTCTTCTGCGGCAACGACGATATGGCGATCGGCGCGATGAACGCGTGCTTCGACCGCGGCGTCAGCATTCCCGGCGATATGTCGCTGATCGGCTTCGACGACATGATCTTCGCGCGGTACACGAATCCGCCGCTGACGACCATCCGCAAGTCCGTGGCGGAGATCGCCGCCGAAGGCACACGGCTGCTGCTCCGGCGAATGGAACATCCGGAAGCCGAGCCGGTCCAGCGCCTGCTCGGCAGCCGCCTGATCGTTCGCCGCTCCGTAGCCGAACCGGCGGACGCCGGCGGGAACTGATGATTTGCCCGGCGATCCGCCGGTTCCGTTCACGCAAAATGTTCACGTGTGCAAAAATCCGAACACAAGGAGCGAACAACATGACCGACTTTCCTACCCTGTCGCGCGATATGCGGCCGGACCTGCCTTCTTTTCCCGAGAAAATGATCCAGTTCGGCGGCGGCAACTTCATGCGGGGTTTCGTCGATTGGCAGCTTCAGCGCATGAACGACCGGGGCTTGTTCGGCGGCAGCGCCGTACTCGTCCAGGCCGTGTCTCCCCGGACCGATCCGCAGTTCGCCGAGCAGGATCATCTGTTCACCGTGCTGCTGAGCGGCATCCGCAGCGGCGAGAGCATCGATACCGCCGAAGTCGTCGCAAGCGTCAGCCGCCTGATCAATCCGTATACCGATTACGCCGCTTATCTGTCGCTTGCGGACGATCCGGCGCTGACGTTCATCACTTCGAACACGACCGAAGCCGGCCTCGTCTACCGTCATGAAGAACGGCCCGAGACCAAATCGCCGGCCGGTTTTCCCGGCAAGCTGACCGCGCTGCTGCACCGGCGCTTCTCGCTCGGCGGGCCCGGCTTCACGCTTCTTCCGTGCGAGCTGATCGAGCGCAACGGCGAACGGCTGCGGGAGATCGTGCTTCGGCACGCGGACGATTGGCAGCTCGGCGAAGAGTTCAAGCGCTGGCTGGACACGGACAATACGTTTTGCAGCAGTCTCGTCGACCGGATCGTGCCGGGCTTTCCGCACGGGCGCGAAGCCGAACTGCAAGCGCGGCTCGGGTACGTCGACAAACTTGCGGTCGCGGCCGAGCCTTATCTGCTGTGGATCATTGAAGGACCGGAATCGCTGCGCGACAGCCTGCCGCTTGCCCAGGCCGGGCTGAACGTCGTCGTGACGACGGACATGACGCCTTACCGCGAGCGCAAAGTACATCTGCTGAACGGCCCGCATACGGCGATGGTTCCGCTCGCCCTGCCCGCCGGTCTGGAGACGGTCGAAGACGTGATGAACGATGCCGACTTCTCGCCGTTCGTCCATGCGTTGATCGAGCAGGAATTGATTCCGATGCTCGATATGCCGACCGCGGAAATGGAAGATTATGCCAGGGACGTACTGGATCGCTTCCGCAATCCGTCGATCCGGCACGAACTGCGTTCGATCTCGCTGAACAGCGTATCGAAGTTCAAGTCGCGGCTGCTGCCGATCCTGCTGCGCTTCGTGCGCGAACGCGGCGAGCTGCCGCCCCGCCTCACACTTGCTTTTGCCGCGCTGCTGCGCAGCGGCCGCGATGACGGCGAGCAGCGCCGGGACGAAGCGGCCGTGCTGGCGGCGTTTGACCGGGCCGGAGCCGCGCCTGCAAGCTTCGTGCCGGCCATTCTGGGCGACACTTCGCTCTGGGGCACCGACTTGAACGAAGTGCCCGGTCTGGGGGCCCGGCTGGAAAGCCTGCTGGACGCTCTGGAAAAAGACGGCCCGCGCGCCCAGCTCCGGCGCATCGCCCAAGGAGGAATCCACGCATGAAAACGTTGATGAAAATGAACGCCCGCGACAACGTCGCGGTCGCGCTTCGACCGCTTGCGGCCGGCGAACTTCTGCAAGCCGAAGGTGAAGGCGCGGAACGTACGGTCGTAAGCAGTGCGGACATGGACCGCATCGACACGGAAATGTCGGACATGCACAGCTCCGATACGAAACTCGCCGGGCTGGAAGCGCTGCAGGACGTGCCGCAGGGACACAAGATCGCCACGGCGGCGATCCCGCAGGGCAGCGTCGTCATGAAATACGGCGCGCCGATCGGCTACGCGACCGCGGACATTCCGGCCGGCGAATGGGTGCATCTGCACAATGTACGCACGACGCTTGCCGGCGAAGAAGACTACGTCTACGCGCCGGAGCTGCATCCGATCGTCTATCCTCCGCGCGGCTTGACGTTCGACGGATACCGCCGCCGAAACGGCAAAGTCGGTATCCGCAACGATCTGTTTCTCGTGCCGACGGTCGGCTGCGTCAACGGCATCGCCGAACTGATCATCGCCGAGTTCAAGCAGCTGCATCCCGATCTCGGTCCGTTCGACAACGTCACGGTGCTCAAGCATCCGTACGGCTGCTCGCAGCTCGGCGACGACCACCGGATGACGCGCGACATTCTGCTCGACGCGGTGCAGCATCCGAACGCGGGCGGCGTGCTCGTGTTCGGCCTCGGCTGCGAGAACAACATCGTGGCGGAATTCCGCGAGAAACTCGGAGATTTCGACGCGTCGCGGGTCAAGTTCCTCGTGGCGCAGGACGTCGGCGACGAAGTGGAAGCCGGCATGCAGCTGCTCGAAGAGCTGTATGCCGCGGCGCTCGGCGATGCCCGGGAGCCGGTACCGCTCAGCGAACTGAATGTCGGGCTCAAGTGCGGCGGCTCCGACGGCTTCTCGGGCATTACGGCCAACCCGCTGCTCGGCGCGTTCTCCGATTTCCTGATCGGCCAGGGCGGGAGCACGATCCTGACCGAAGTGCCCGAAATGTTCGGCGCCGAAAAAGTGCTCATGGCCCGCGCGGAAAACGAAGAAGTATTCTCGGATATCGTATGGCTGATCAACGATTTCAAACAGTATTTCCTGTCGCACGGCGAATCGGTGTATGAAAATCCGTCGCCGGGCAACAAAGCGGGCGGCATCAGCACGCTCGAAGACAAATCGCTCGGCTGCACGCAAAAAGCCGGCACTTCGGCTGTCGTCGACGTGCTCAAATACGGCGAGAAGCTGCGCCGCAAAGGTCTCAGCCTCCTGCAGGCGCCGGGCAACGATCTCGTCGCTTCCTCGGCGCTGGCTGCGGCGGACTGCCAGCTCGTGCTGTTCACGACCGGGCGCGGGACGCCGTTCGGCAGCTTCGTGCCGACCGTCAAGATCGCGACCAACAACGAATTGTTCGCCAAAAAAGGACACTGGATGGATTTTAACGCCGGACCGCTGCTGGAGCGGCCGATGGAAGACGTGCTGGAGTCGTTTATCGCTTATCTGATCGAAGTCGCAAGCGGCCGCCCGACGCGCAACGAGCAAAATCAGGTGCGGGAGCTGGCTATTTTCAAAACGGGGGTTACGCTATGAACACAAATGCCAACCATTCAAGCGCAGGACGGACCGACGCGGGCAGCAGCACGGCGAAATCGGCCACAGCCGGTTTTCTGAACGACGATTTCCTGCTGTCCACCGACCTCGCTACAAAACTGTTCCATGATCACGCCAAAACGATGCCGATCATCGATTATCACTGCCATCTCGATCCGCGGGAAATTTACGAAGACCGTCCGTTTGCCAATCTGACGGAAGCGTGGCTGTACGGAGACCATTACAAATGGCGCCTCATGCGGGCCAACGGCATCGCCGAAGAGCGGATTACCGGTTCGGCTTCGGATTACGACCGCTTTGCCGCCTGGGCGGAGACGGTGCCGAGCACGGTCGGCAATCCGCTGTACAGCTGGACCCATCTGGAGCTGCGCCGCTTTTTCGATATCGATACGCCGCTCAACGCGCAGAGCGCGCCGGACATTTGGGAGCGTGCCAACGCGCGGCTGCAGCAGCCGGATTTCACGCGGCGCGGGCTGATCGCCCGCTCCAACGTCAAGATCCTCTGCACGACCGACGATCCGGCGGACGATCTGGAGTACCACCGGCTGCTCGCCGAAGAAGAAAGCCGGTTCGCCGTGCTCCCGACGTTCCGCCCCGACAAAGCGCTCAATATCGACGCCGACGGCTTCCCCGACTGGATCGAACGGCTGGAGCAGGCTTGCGGACGTTCGGTTTCTTCGTTCGCGGCGCTGGCCGACGCGCTGGACGAACGGGTGTCCTTTTTCCACGCGCGGGGCTGCCGCCTGTCCGACCACGCGCTCGATACGCTCAAGTACGCACATGCCGATTCGGACGCGCTGGAAGCGATCTTCGCCAAACGGCTGGCCGGCGAGCCTCTGTCTGAGCACGAAGTGACGGCTTACCGCACCGAACTGCTGCTGCGCCTGATCGCCGCCTACACGAAGCAGGGCTGGACGATGCAGCTGCATCTGCACGCGTACCGCAACAACAACACGCCGATGTTTCGCAAGCTTGGCCCCGATACCGGCTATGACGCGCTGAACGATCTGCCGCTGACGGAAGCTTTGTCGAGCCTGCTCGACCGGGCCGAGAGCGGTTCGGGTCTGCCCAAAACGATTCTCTATTCGCTCAATCCCGGCGACTATCCGGCGCTGCTCGCGCTGATGGGCTGTTACCAAAAAGACACGCCCGGCAAAATGCAGCTCGGTTCCGGTTGGTGGTACAACGATACCCGCAGCGGCATGCGCCGCCAGATTACGCTGCTGGCCGAAAACGGCCTGCTGCCGCGGTTCGTCGGCATGCTGACCGACTCGCGCAGCTTCCTCTCCTACACCCGGCACGAATATTTCCGCCGCGTGCTGTGCGATTGGTTCGGCGAACTGGCTCAGCGCGGCGAAGCGCCGGACGACCCCGAGCTGCTCGGCGCCATCGTGCGGGATATCGCATACGGCAACGCCTCCGCTTATTTCGGATTCGGCGAAGCTTGACGGGCTGCCTGATCCTGGTAAAAGAAACAGCCGTGCGCAAGCACGGCTGTTTGGCGTTCGGCTGTCCGTATCCGGCTGCGGGAATCGAAGCGCAAGCGCTCAGGTGCGAAACACCGAATAGCGCCTGCGATATTCGCCCGGCGTCAGCGACGTCGAGCGCTTGAACAGGCGGGCAAAATACGTCGCGTCTTGAAAGCCGCATTGTTCGCCGATCCGCCCGAGCGTATCGCCGGATTGAAGCAGCAGGCGCTTGGCGCGTTCGATTTGCAGATGATGCCGGTAGGATAGCGGACTCATGCCGGTATGCCGCTTCAGGCAGCGGGACAAATAATCGAAATGGTAGTGCAGTTCGCGCTCCATGACGGCGGAATCGAACGGCTGCTCCAGCGAGCGGGCCAGATACGCGGCCGCCGCTTCGCCGAGCCGGTCGGCGCGGGAGCGGCCCGGCGAGACCGAGCGCGCTTTTTGCAGCTGAAGCAGCAGTTGGCCGAACAACACCTGCAGCTCGTACGACCGCGCGAGCGTCAGCGTCTCGGACAACCGCAGCAGTTCGTCCAGCAGCGGAAGCAGCGCGGGCAGATCGACCTGCCCGTACTTCGGAATGAACGCCGCGCCGGAAGCCGGCTCCGTCTCCTGATCGCTGCGCGGCGCAAGCGGCTGTCCTGGCGCGATCGCTGCGTGAGGCGGCCGCCGCACGGCGGGCGCGTGCCGGAAATGAATCCAGTATACCGCCGTCTCCTCTTCCACCGCCCGGTATCCGCTATGCCGCAGCCCCGCTTCGAGCACCAGCATCTCGCCCGGACCGATCGCGTACCGCTCTCCTTCTTCCTGCATATACAGCGTCCCCGAAACGCAGAAGATCACGTCGTACGCTTCGAAGACCCGCTCGGCGTGCCGCGTGCCTGGCTGCCAGGCGGCATAGCCGACCGCGGCGATCTGAGGCAGCGGCGGAATAGGCAGTTCCAGCATGCGCATGTTCGCTCCCCGCCTTTCCGTTGTGGTTGTCGTTGTCGTTCGATCTTGTAGAGATTGTACGGTACGGAGTCGGGATTGTCTGCTTTTTTCGGGAATAAAATAGGATACAGTGGTAGAGATCGTACGATTCATACAAAAACTGCGTCTGTACAACCACTTTTGCACGGGAGGGTTCTCTATGCGATTCCGTCAGGTTCATCTCGATTTCCACACGTCCGAAGCGGTGCCCGAGATCGGCCGCGATTTTGACGCCGACGATTTTCGGCAAAAGCTCAAGCTTGGCCGCGTCGACTCGATCACCGTATTCTCCAAATGCCACCACGGCTGGGCCTACCATCCGTCCGACGCCAACGAAATCCATCCGCAGCTGGACTTCGACCTGCTCGGCGCCCAGATCGACGCTGCCCATGCGATCGGAGTCAAAACGCCGGTCTACCTGTCCGCGGGGCTGGACGAGAAGCTGGCGCGCCGCCATCCGGAATGGCTGATCCGCGATCGCGAGGAGCGCACGAACTGGTCGGCGCATTTTATGCAGCCGGGCTATCACCAGTTCTGCATGAACACCCCTTATCTGGATATGCTGGCCGCGCAGGTACGCGAAGTCGTCGAACGTTACGACGCCGACGGCATCTTCCTCGACATCGTCGGCGTGCGCGAATGTTACTGCCAATCCTGCGTCGCGGAGATTCGCCGCCGGGGCTCCGATCCGCGCCGTACGGACGCTATGCGGAAGCTGTGGGAAGAGACGTATCAAAAATACGGGGCCGCCATGGACCAGGCCGTGCATGCGCTCAAGCCGGGACTGCCTCTTTTCCACAATAACGGGCATATCGAACGCGGGCGGCGGGATCTGGCTGCGCTCAACACGCATCTGGAACTGGAATCGCTGCCGACCGGCGGTTGGGGCTACGATCATTTTCCGCTGTCGGTCCGCTACGCGCAGGGACTCGGTCTCGACGTGCTCGGCATGACCGGCAAGTTCCACCATTCGTGGGGCGAGTTCGGCGGCTTCAAGCATCCCAACGCGCTGCGGTACGAAGCCGCGCTCAGTCTGGCGAACGGAGCGGGCTGTTCGATCGGCGACCAGCTGCATCCGCTCGGCCGGATGGACGAAGCGACATACGCGCTGATCGGCGCAGCGTATACGGAAGTCGAAGCGAAAGAAGAATGGTGCCGCGGCGTGTCGCCGGTCGCCGATATTGCGCTGCTGTCCGCCGAAGCGGCCGGCTCGGACTTCGGCGCCGGTGCAGCCGCTACGGCGGACCTCATCAGCGGAACGAGCGTGACGGACGGAAGCGACGGCAGTGACGCGGTCGCAGCGGATACGGGCGCGGTACGTCTCCTGCTCGAAGGCCATTATCTGTTCGACGTAATCGATACGCACAGCCATCTGGACGCCTACAAAGTATTGGTGCTGCCAGATTGCATCGCGATTACGCCGGAACTGCAGGAACGCCTGAAGGCTTTTACCGCTGCGGGCGGCAAGATTCTCGCTACCGGACGTTCGGGACTGACGCCGGACGGACAGTCCTTTGCGCTGGAGCTTGGCGCGCAGTGGCAGGGCGCATCGCCGTTCAATCCGACGTACGCCTGCCCGGCGTTCGAACTGCCGTCGCTGCGGCCGGCTTCGTTCGTCGTGTACGCGAACAGTTACGAGATCGGTCTGGCGGCGGGCGGAACCTCGCTCGGCAGCCGGCAGAATCCGTATTTCAACCGGGACCTGTTCACGTTCACTTCGCATCAGCATGCGCCTTCCCGCTTGATCGACGCGGGACCGGGCTTCACTTCCGGCGCGGACGGCCTCTACGCGGCGTGGAACCTGTTCGCCGATTATGCCCGGCACGGCAGCCTGCCGGTGAAGCAGATGCTGCTGTATCTGCTCGATACGCTGCTGGAATCCGCGTCCGGCGGACGCACGCTGTCCGTGAATCTGCCCGCGCAGGGCATCGTCACGCTGCAGGAACAGCCGGATGCCAACCGCCGGGTGCTGCATCTGCTGTACGCCCCTCCCGTCCGCCGCGGCCAAAACACCGAAGTGATCGAAGACCTGCCGACCGTGCCGAGCACCGACGTGACGCTCGCCGAGCCGCGCCCGGTGAAACGGCTGTACCTCGCCCCGCAGCGCACGCCGCTCGATTTTGCGCAGCAGAACGGGAAGATTGCCTGCACCGTGCCGGCGTGGTCGTGCCATCAGATGGTGGTGGCGGAGTTTTGACCGTTGCGGCATGGGCCAGGCTGCGGGACGCGGACGGGAATGACGGGAACGACGGAACACAGACGGAAATGACAAGACGCAGACGAGCACAACGAAAATCGCGGGAATAGCAGGACACAGGCGGGAATAGCGGGAATCCCGAGGTTTAAGCGATCACCCGTCAAGCCAACGAATCGTCGTAACGCTATTTCGGCTTTTTAAGCCTTTTCGCGCAGCTAACGAATCGTGATATCGCTAAAAGGAGCAAAACCGGCGTTTTTCCGCTTTATTCCGCTCATAGCGATCTCAGGATTCGTCGCATTTCCAAGATGTCCTCTAAAAGGCGTCTAACGAATTGAGGATTCGTTAGTGCTCGATCCAGGTAAACTTGGGCTGCAACTTCCTCCTTTCCCTTTTCGTCTGTGGAGCATATAGGGAAAAAGAAAGGTTCCCATCAAAAAACCGTTCTTTCGCCAAAGTGGCAAAAGAACGGTTTTTCGTGCGGATGACGCAAATGGGTGCGTGGACCCTGCCACCGCCGCCGTACGCGCGTCGCCAGACTACGTCGCCGACAGCTCCTCCGCCGCGGCCACAATCCCCGCCGGCTTCTGCCAGCGGCCTGTCGGCTGCGCGGCTGTCACTTCGCCGCCGCGGACGACGATCTCGCCGCGCACGATCGTTCCGCTCACGCTGCACGGAAACGTATGGCCCATGTACAGGCTCTGTTTATGCTGCGCGTAATAATTGTGTTCCGTCACGGTGAACGGTTCGTTCAAATCGACGATCGCCAGATCCGCGTCGAGGCCGACCGCGATCGTGCCTTTGCGATCCGCCAGGCCGAAGCGCGCAGCCGGGTTTGAAGCGGTCCAGGCCGCGACCTGCGTAAGCGGGATGTCCTGCGCAAGCGCCGTTTCCAGCGCCGACAGCAGGGTGAACTGCCCGCCGCTGATACCGCCCCACGCTTCGAACAGATTGAAGTCTTTCGGGTCCTTCATATCGTACGGACAAGGCGAATGGTCGGACGACAGCATATCGAACTTGCCGTCCGCGAGCAAGGCGATCAGCCGCTGCTGCTCGTCCGCTTCGCGCAGCGGAGGCGCGCACTTGGCGATCGTTCCTTTTTCCCGCAAATCGTCATGGTTGAACAGCAGGTAATGGGAGCACGTCTCGACGCTCACATCCATGCCCCGATCTTTGGCCGCTTCGATCTTCGCAACGGCCGCAGCCGAACTGATATGGACAAAATGCAGCGCGCAGCCGGTCATTTCAGCGTAGTACAGCGCACGCTCCACCGCTTCGACTTCGGCGATGATCGGACGCGTCTCCAGATAATCGTCGGCGCCGAACAGCCCGGCTTTTTCTTTTTCTTCCTTGAGCCAGTTGGTGATCGCCGCGCTTTCCGAATGCAGGGCCAGAATCTTGCCGAGCGCCGCGATCTTTTTCATACCGGTCAGCAGCGTCCTATCGTCCACCGCTTCGAATTCCTTGTTGCCGGTCGTGGACAGAAACGCTTTGAACCCGATCACGCCCGCTTCCGCCAACGGCTGCAAATCGTCTTCGTTGCCCGGCACGAGCCCGCCCCACAGTCCGAAATCTACGATCGACTTCTGCGTGCCCAACCGGGCTTTGCCGAGCAGCGCTTCTTCGGTCACGGTCGACGGAATGCCGTTCAGCGGCATATCGAAAAAGGTAGTGCAGCCTCCGGCGGCCATCATGGCCGAACCGGTCGTGAAGCCTTCCCAATGTTCCCGGCCCGGCTCGCTGAAGTGGACGTGCACGTCGATCAGGCCCGGCAGCACGTGCCGGCCGGCCGCGTCCCACTCCTGCCCCGCTTCTGCCCGCAAATTTCCCTCGATCGCGACGATTTTCCCGTCTGTAATTCCGATATCGGCTTGCGTAACGCCGCCCGGCAGCACGACGCTGCCTCCGCGGATGATCAGGTCCAAACGTTCCATAGTGTTCTCCCCTTTTCGTATGCGCTAATGGTAGTCGGTGACGGATACGCGGATCAAGCCGCTTTTTCGTAAATCGTCCCTTTTTTGAACGAAGAGCCCCGGAACGCGTATTTGCTCAGCAGCAGGTAAGCGATACCCGCGGCGACAAAACCGGTAATCCAGCCGATATCCACCAGCAGGAACGCGGCGCCGGCTCCGATTGCCATGGCGAGCAGCGCGCTCGGATTGTAGCCCGCGAAGTTCCCGGTCTCCCGGTACAATTCCATCGCATCGACCTTTTGCCGGCGCAGGATGTAGTAGTCCACGAGCAGGATCGCCACGATCGGACCGAGGAAAGCGGAGTAGATCAGGATGAACGTGTTCAACCCTTGCGCCGAAGAATCCTGCACGAGTACCCACGGGAACGAACAGAGCGCGAGCAGTCCGGTCACGACGACCGACGCTTTATATTTCAATTTGGTCACGAGCGAGATGACGTACGCCGGAGGCACGATATTGGCGACCATGTTGACGGCAACGGCGCCGATGACGATAAAGGCCGATACCGCGACGGTGATATACGGGTTGTCGACGATGATCGCGAACGCTTTGACCGGATTCGAGATGCCGGTTGCCGCCGCCATCATCGCGCCGATCGTCAGAACGAATCCGTAGGCGATCACGATCGGGAGGAAGTAGAGCATGCTGCGCTTTTTGTCGCTGATGCCGGTCTTGAGTTCGCGGGAGTAGTCGGCCGCGCTCAGGAAGATCGCCGCGTAGTTGCCGAGGAACACCATGATAAAAGCGAAGAACGGAAGTCCCCACGTGCCTTCGGTGTTGACCCACACGTCGGCGATCGCCGCGCTGTGCGAATTCAGCAGGACGCCGAAGACGTAGACGAGAGCCAGCATGATCACGACCGAAGCGAGCGTCTCCACCCACTTGATCGCATGAAAGCCGTAAAGCGACAAGACGATCTGAACGCCCTGCAAAATGACGAAGCAGATCGGGATGCTGTCGAACCCGCCGCCGCTGAGCACTTTGACGATCTCGTTCAGCGCTGTCGCCCCGACCCAACTCTGGAAGCCGTACCAGACGATGGCGGGCACGCCGCGCAGGAACGAGGAGATGACCGACCCTTTGATCCCGAACGACATGCGCAGCTGAACGACGTAAGGGATGCCGGTGCGATAACCGAAGCGGTCGTTGAGGGCAAAGATGACGGAGATGATGCCGATCGCGACGATCGCCGCCACGAAAGTCTGGAACACGTTGAGCGTGGCCATTCCCGCCGCGATCAAGCTTGCTCCAAGCGTCATGTTGCCGAGATTGACGCCGTCTCCGATCCACATGAACATGTACGCTACCGGACCTACCGTTCTTTCGTTGTCCCGCTTGGGCTTCAGGGAGTCGTCCAATCCGATCTCTTCATGCAGCTGCGTTTCTTCCAGCACCCGACCTGCCAAATTCGTAGACATACTCAGCACGCTCCCTCTATAAACGATTTAAAATCCGGTAAGATAACGTCACTTTAATATGTAATGTTTTCTTACTCTCATTTCTTATTTCTTATTTTATCACCTCCCCTGCACAATTCATTGACAAAAACGTAGATTATCGCAGCGTTTCCTGTTGAAATTAAACAAAAAAACATCACACGAAGTGTGACGTTAGGGTGTAAGCGTTCTATTGATCGGAAAAGAGCAACGCTTGCCGACCTTTAGCAGCCTTTACCGGACCGGATTGCGCAGGCTCACCTGCTTGAAGATGCTGCACTCCGCCACGTCTCCGGGAGCAATCACGACCGAACCGGGCGTTCCGGTCAAGATCACGTCCCCGGGATTCAACGTCATGATACCGGACAAGAAGGAGATCAGATAAGCGGGCGAAAAAATCATCTGTCCGACCGTGCCGCGATGCGCCGGTTCGCCGTTGAGCCGCGTGACGACTTCAAGCGCGTTCAGATCGGCATATTCGTCGGGCGTGACGAGCGAAGCGCCCAGGGCTGTAAACGTATCGTAGCTTTTGGATCGCTGCATAAAGCGCGGATTGCGCGCATGCACGTCTTTGGCCGTCATGTCGAGCGACGACGCGTAGCCGGCCGCGTAATCTAACGCTTCCGCGTAGCCGACCGAGCGGCAGCGCCGGCCGATCACGATCGCAAGCTCCGCTTCCGCGGTCACCTGCCCGATACCCGCGGGCCATTCGATGTATGCGCCCGGCCCGATCAGCGACGTGTCCGGCTTGAGAAACACGACCGGTTCGTCTTCGGGCGGACGCCCGGACAGCTCGATCGCTTTGGCCAGATAATTCATGCCGATCCCGATCATCTTGCCCGGCCGGCGGTACAGCGGCCCGTATGTCACTTTGTGCTCGGCAAGTCCCGGCAGCGCCGCAAGCCGCCGCGCTCCGCCCCCGTCGTACCAGGATCGCAGCGCATCCAGCCCGCCCGCTTGCAGCAGCGGCCACAGTTCCGTATCCCAGTCCGTGCCTTCCCGCTCGTTCACGACCCCGAGCGGAACCAGTCCGCTGTCGGCGATCAGGGCGGCTTGTTCCCGTCCTTCGTAGTGGATCGTCGCCAGTCTCACGGCCGCACCTCCTCGCCGAAAATTCCGGCGACCCAGTCCAGCAGCCGCAGATCGGTACCCGGCCCTCCGATCCACGACAGTCCGATCGGCAGCCCGTCTGCGCGCAGCACCGGAACGGTCACCTGCGGCAGGCCGGCCAGGCCCGCAATGCAGGGCAGCTGCATCGTCTTGGCCCGGTACGCTTCCGCTTCCGGGCCCCGCAGACCGAGCCGCGGCGCGGGACCCGGCGCGGTCGGCACGACCAGCAGCCCGTCCTCGCCAAGCAGCGAGATCAACCCGAGGCGCACGCGGCGGCGCAGTTCGGCTTCCGCGCCGGCGTCGGCTGCATGCAATGTGGATGTCCATGCAAAGCGCTCCGCGATGCCGGGGCCGAACGCCGGCCGTTCGCGCTCGATCCACGCCCCGTGCCGCTTCCAAATCTCCAAGCCTTGCAGCACGCGAAAAGCGGCCGACCAGTCGGCCAGCGATTCCCCTTCGGCTGTCAGCGGAACTCCGCTGACGCGGCCTGTCCGGTCTTCGACAGCGTGAAGCTTCTGCCGCAGCAGCGCGCGATCGGACTCTTCCGGCAGCGCCCAAGCTTCGTCCGCGGCAAAAAAGCGGACAAACGGCTGCGCTTCGCCGCTGCGCGCCTCGTTGTCGCCGAGCAGCGTCTGCCCGACCCGGCGCAGAACCGAGACGTCGCGGCTCATCCAGCCGACCGTATCGAAGCTTGGCGCCAGCGCAATGACGCCTTCCGCGGAGACTGCGCCGTGCGTCGGCCGAAACCCGTACAGGCCGCAGTAGGCCGAAGGGATGCGGACCGATCCGCCCGTGTCCGTGCCGACGGCAAAATCGACCCGGCCGGCCGCCGCCGCGACGGCTGAACCGCTTGAAGACCCGCCGGGAATCCGATCCGGCGCGGCCGGATTGACCGGCGTGCCATAATGGGCATTTTCGCCGTTGAGGCTGTACATCAGCTCGTCGGTGTGCGTCGTGCCTTGAAGTCGGGCGCCCGCGGCGAGCAGCTGTTCAAGCGCCGGAGCTGTCCGCGCGGACGGTGCATGCGTACGCAGCCAATCCGGATTGCCGGCTCCGCTTATGACGCCCTGAATATCGAATACGTCTTTGACCGCGAAAGTCAGGCCGTCCAGCGGTCCGCTTCCGGTAGGCGCAAGTTCGACATGCCGGTCGACGAACGCGCCGTAATGTTCTTTTTCGCTCCGATTGAACGTAGATACCGGCTTGGCAGCCTCTTCCGCTTGATGTTCGAGTCTTTTTCCCGCTTCGCTCATCTCTTATTCCTCCTTGGTGTTGGCTTCCCCTGCGGTATTCGTGTCCGACTGTTCCGGTTCCCGCGTGCGTGAGCGCATCCGGTCCAGCAGCAGCGCCAGCATGATGCCGACCAGCAGCCCGTTGCCGAGCAGCGGGCGCAGCAGCGGCGGCAGTGAAGCGAAATACGACGCCGGCATGCCCATCAGGATCAAGCCGACAAACAGCGGCGCCGCCGTCCGGTAAATATTGGCCGTATCCATCCGGATCTGGCCGAAATACGTCAGCGACGAACCGAGCAGCCGCAAATACGTCACGAGCAGCACGGCGCTGCCGACGCTCAGCGGAAGAGTCGTCAGCATGCCGCTGACCGCCGGAACAAGCCCGATACCGGCAAACAGCAGCCCGCCGAGCACGAACGGAAGCCGGTCGCGAATACGGGTCTGGAGCAAAAATCCGACGGACGAGACGTAAGGCGCGTAAGGCACCAGCCCGAGCAGTCCCGACAGAACGGCCAAAATTCCGCTGATCGTAAACGAACGCCGATACTGCCTGCTGCCCGCTTCTTGTTCGTAAATCTCATCCGTGCCTTTTAAAGCGCCGAACGTGTTCGACGCGTTGATCAGTCCCGCGATGACCGCGATGCCGATCACGCCGACATCCAGTCCGCCGGTCGGCTGCCCGAGCGGAAACCAGCCCCACTCCAGACGGCCGGCCGCCTGCGTTTCCGCGCCGAAAATCAGCCTGTGCAGCGCCCAGCCGCCCACGATGCCGATCAGCAGGGCATACTGCGCGATCGCCGGCCGGGCTTTGACCGACAGCACCGCGACAAACAGCGCAACGGCTGCCGCCAGTCCGAAAATGCCCGGCCGGATCAGCGCCGAATCCGAGTCGGCCCCCGCCGAAATGCCAAGCATGCCTTCGAGAAAAATGGTGTTCAACCGGCAGCCGAGCAAAAACATGAACACCGCCATCACGCCCGGCGTGAACAGACGCGACAGCGGCGCCGCCAGTCCGCACACACCGATCAGTATCGTGAGCACGCCCGAGATCAGGATCCCGACCGCCAGACTTCCGCCCAGCTGCGGCAGCGAGAGGCCGAGCGACGGCGCCGCGGCGCACAGGCTCAGGATCACGCCCCACCACAGCCCCGACTGCCCTTCCATCACCGATCGCCGATGCCCGAGCCACGCCTGCGCCGCGCAGGCCATTCCTGTCAGCACGAACGAACATTGGATCAGAAATTGAATCCTCTCCTGCGGCAGCCCGAACGCCGCCCCTACGGTAATCGGAATGACGACCGTGTTCGTAAACAGGAAAAACAACCACTGCAGTCCCGCCAGCCCCGACCGCAGCGCGATTTGATGCCGCATGATTCACCTTCCGTCCCTCTTTTGCTTGTGTTACGCAAAAGGATTCCGGAGAATTCCGGAATCCTTGGTTGTTTAATAAAGTCCTATTCGTTACGGAAACTCCTAGGCTGCGAGAGAAATTCGTTAGTGTATGCTTCCGAAGTGCCTTTCTTCGAAAGGCTTTACTACACTGAATTCCCTTCTCCGCCTTTTCGCTTCGCACTGAATCGAACTTCCTTTAACAACCATGACCCCAAAAATCCGCAATCCTTTTGTTTTTTATTTTTCTTTTATATCTGTTTTTTTATATCTGTGGTTGCTCTTATCTTTTTTTAAAACCTAGTTGCCTTAATCTTTATTCTCGCTCTTGCTCTTGCCCTTTTCCCTTACCCCACTCCAAGCGCGGATGGTCGGGGGGCGGAGGGGGAACTCGTGTAGGATAAAGACTTTCGAAGAAAGTCACATCGGAAGCATACGCTAAAGCGTTCGCCTCTGTCTTTGAGAAATCACCATTTAAATATAATCAAATTTCTCAAAGGCAGGAAGCGACCGAAACGAATTCCCCCGGAGCCCCGCTCCCGTCCCCACCCTCCACCCCACTAGACCACCGACGCCGCCACTCCCTCATACACATCCAACGCTTCCTGCACCCCGCGCCCGATCGTAATCGGCGCTTTGTGGCGGATCAATACGGCTTCCAGCGCGGCCAGTACGAACAGTACGTTCTCCTGGCGGCAGCTGTAGCCCATCGTGCCGATCCGCCAGATCTGGCCGTGCAGCGGACCGAACGAGCTGGCGATTTCGATGCCGAATTGATTCAGCAGCATGCCGCGTACCGATTCGCCGTCGACGCCTTCGGGAATACGGATGCACGTGACGACCGGCAGCTTCCAGGCCACGTCGTTGAACAGCGTCAGCCCCATGCCGCGCAGGCCGGCCATCAGCGCCCGTTCATGCAGCCGATGGCGTTCGAAGCGCGCTTCCAGCCCTTCTTCCAAAATAAGACGCAGCCCTTCGCGCAGCGCGTACAGCATCGACGTCGCTTCCGTATGATGGTTCAGGCGGCGCGGTCCCCAATAATCCTGCAGCTGGCTGAGGTCAAAATAATTGCTGCGGATCGGATGTGCCACTTCCCGGCGGTCGCCGGCTTGGGCGACGCCGCGCTCGACTTTTTTGCGGCTCTGCAAAATCCGTTCCACTCGCTCGTTATACGTCACCGGCGCCATGCCGGACGGAACGGAGATACACTTCTGCGTGCCGCCGATGACCGCGTCCAGCTGCCATTCGTCCACTTTGACCGGCGCGCCGCCGATCGAAGCGACGGCGTCGACCACGGTCAACACGCCGAGTTCGCGGCAGGCCGGACCGATGGCGTCCAGCGGCTGCATGCAGCCTGTCGACGTCTCCCCGTGCACGATCGCCAGTATTTTCGGCTGCACCCGCTTCACTTCGTCGATGACCGCCTGTTGGTCGAACACTTCGCCCCACGTACATTCCATCAGATGGACTTCCGCGCCGCTGCGCTCGGCAATTTCGGTCAACAGATGGCCGAACCGGCCGAAGATCGGCACGAGCACTTTGTCGCCCGGTTCGATCAGGCTGCACAAGACCGCTTCGATGCCCGAACGGGAAGTGCCGTCGACCGGAAACGCCCATTGGTTGTTCGTCTGGAACGTCTGCCGCAGCATATCCATCGTCTCGTTCATGATCTGCGTAAACGCCGGATCGAACTGACCCAGGATCGGCGTCGTCATCGCGCGCAGCACGCGCGGATCGGCTTCGACCGGCCCCGGCGTCATAATCGTTCTCAAAGGTGCTTGAATTTCCCGGTACGTCGTCATCGGCTGTCGCCCTCCTCGATTATCGTTCCCTGGCTTTCGATATGTCGTTCATGTCGTTTATATCTTTTGTGTCGTTCAATACGCCAACTTGTGCAGCAGGTCGATCAGCAGCTTCACGCCGCGTTCCAGATCTTCCGTCTCCGTAAATTCGGCCGGCGAATGGCTGAGACCTCCGCGGCTCGGCACGAACAGCAGCGCCGTCGGGCAGAACGTGCCGAACACCTGCGAATCGTGTCCCGCTCCGCTCGTCATATGCCGGTACGGGATGCCTGCCGTGCGCAGGATGTGTTCCGCGGCCGAGCCCAACCCTTCGTCCATCGCGACCGGCGGTTCGTCCATCCAGTTGCGGATCGCAACGCTTGTCCCGTGCTCCGCCGCGATGGTGTCAAATTCGCGGAAGCTGTCTTCGCAAAAAGCACGGATGACCGCCGCGTCGCCGTGGCGCACGTCGAGGCTGAACGTCACTTCCCGCGCGATCACGTTGCCGACGTTCGGTTTGACCTCCATCCGGCCGACCGTCGCGACGAGTCCCGCCCCGTCTTCGTTCGCCCGGTTCATCAGCACGGAGATAAGTGCCGCCGCGGTGGACATCGCGTCCCGGCGCCAGCGCATCGGCGTCGTGCCGGCATGATTGCTTTCGCCGGTGACGGTAATGTCGTAGCGGCGCTGGCCGACGATATGGCTGACGATGCCGATCGACTGCCCTTCGCGTTCGAGAATCTGGCCCTGCTCGATATGCAGCTCGATAAAGCACTCCAGATCGCTGCGTTCGGGCGCCGGATGCCGACCGAAGCCGAAGCCGGCTTCGCGCATCGCCCGATCGAACGTCACGCCGTTCGCGTCGGCCAGCCCGGCCGTCTCTTCGCGCGACTTGACGCCGGTAATCCGGCCCGACCCCCAGTACGTCATCGGGAAGCGGCTTCCTTCTTCCTCGCACAGCGAGACGACTTCGATCGGCTTGAGCGGCGAACCGTAATGCGCAAGCAGATACTCCGCCGCGATCAGCGCGGCGACGATGCCGTAAGCGCCGTCGTATTTGCCGCCGCCCGTCACCGTGTCCACATGCGAACCGGTCAGCACGACGCGCGCTTCCGGGTCCCGGCCGGCCATCCGGCCGAACAGGTTGCCGGCGTCGTCGTACCGCGGCAGCAGGCCGATCTCGGCCATCCTGCTTTCGATCGCCCGCTGCGCGGAGCGCCAGGATGGATCGTACAGCAGGCGGGTCACGCCGCCCGCTTCGGAAGCGCCGTACGAAGCCAGCCATTCGATCAGATTCTCGACCTGCCCGGACAAGGCGGACAGCTTCGGTTGTTCAATCATCCCTGCAATTCCCCCCGTTCCGGCCGTACAAGCTTTTCAACCGGTGTTAGTTTAATTAACTTGGCAAAGCCGTTTCATCCATTGTAGAATAAAACAACGTCGAAAGCATTCACGGAAGTGTAGAAGAATTATAGATTTCATTGGACATGTTAACCAAAGGAGCGCCGTAAAATGAGATTGGATGAGCTGTTACAGCTGCCTGTATTTGACGGAACTGCCATCGCGGCGGGAGAAAAAGGGCTGAACCGGGAAGTCTTGACCGTCAACATGATGGATGCTCCCGACATTATTCCTTATTTGAAAAAAAACGAGCTGCTCGTCACCACGGCGTTCCATTTCAAGGACGACCTGCCGGCGCTGCTCGAACTGATCCGCGAGATGGGTCAGCAGGAATGCGCCGCGCTCGGCATCAAAAGCAAGCGGTATCTCGGCAGCATCCCCGCTTCGGCGGCGGCGCTTGCGGACGAGCTGCATCTGCCGCTGCTGGAACTTCCGCCCGAGCCTTCGCTCGGCGACATCGTCAACAAGTCGCTGAGCCATATCCTCGACGTGCGTACGACGGAACTGCATAACGCCATGCAGACGCACCGGCAGTTCACCCAGCAGATCATGAGCGGACAAGGTATTCCGAAGCTGCTCGATCAGCTGTCCGCGCTGCTGCGGCTGCCTGTCCTGCTGCTCGGCCCGTATATGCAGCCGATGTTCGGCCGCTTTCAGGACCCGTCCACCGCAGGCAGACTCGAAGCGCTGCTCGCCGGCGGAAGCCGGTTCCATGCGGCGCCTTCAATTTTCTCCGCTTTTTCCCTGCTGGACGGCAGCCGCGAGACGCTTACGCTGTTCCCGGTCTACACGCACAAACAGCTGCATTATTTGTGCATCCCCGGCACCTTTTCCCCGGCCGAACGCTCCGGCATTTTGACGATCGAGCAGGCGGCCAACGTCATCGCGTTCGAACTGATGAAAGACAACGCGCTCAAGCAGAACCGCCGCCGGATCCAGAACGAGTTTTTCGCCAACTTTATCGGAGGAGCCTTCTCGGGCAGCGAAGAGATCGCAAGCCGCGGACGCGAGTTCGGACTGTCCGGCGACCAGCGTTACGTGTGCGCGGTCGGCAAGCTCGGCGGCGCGGACAAAACGACTTCGTTCATGCAGTACAAATCCGAGCAGGACCGGATCGCGGAACGTCTCGAAGCCGAACTGACCCATTTTCGCTATCCGATCCATCTGTTCACCCATGACCGGGCCTACGTGCTGCTTATGCCGCTTGCGGAAGAATGGAAAATCGTCGAGCCTTCCTTCGTCGCCCTGCTGGAACGGCTGCAGCAGCGGATCGCCGCGCACGACGCGTCGGAGCTGTCGTTCGGCTTCAGCAGCTACGCCCAGCCGCTCGTCCATATGCCCGTCTCTTACAAAGAAGCGAACGAAGCGCTTTATTTCGGCGGCATGGCCGGCAAATCGAGGTTCATCGAGCTGTACCAGCCCAAAGAAGTCCCCGAAATTTTGCGCATGATCCCGTACGAACATCTGCGCAAATTTTATGCCGATACGATGCAGGGCTTCACCGACGAGACGCTCAAAG
Organism: Saccharibacillus sp. WB 17; assembly: GCF_008634075.2. Classification (NCBI taxonomy): domain Bacteria; kingdom Bacillati; phylum Bacillota; class Bacilli; order Caryophanales; family Paenibacillaceae; genus Saccharibacillus; species Saccharibacillus sp. WB 17. The sequence continues at coordinate 39,832 of NZ_VPFK02000040.1, forward strand.
ACCATCAGATGCTGCTGCAGACGCTGTCCGTCTACCTGGAGACGCACTGCCAGCTTGCGGAGACGGCCAAACGGCTGTACATCCATCGCAATACGGTCATCTACCGGCTGGAAAAATGCGAAGAGATCATCGGCCGCAGCCTGAAAGACCCGGAAGAAACGCTGCGTCTGCGCATGGCGTTCCGAATCAAGGCGCTGCTGCCGGCAGCCGGATTGTCGGAAGGTTGAGCGCGGTTGTAAGGCAGATGTCCATATAAGCGCAAAAAGATCGTTCGCCCGTTTAGCGGGAAAACGATCTTTTTGCGCGCGGTCTGCCGGATGTGTCATCGTAACGACTCGCCTTCCAGTTCTTCCCGCATCAAAAGGTTTGCAATCTCCAGCGCCTGCTGCCGCTTCTCCGCCGGAGCGGTGACCATCAAGCCGGAACCGCTGTTCCATCCTTGTCCCCCGCCGCCTTCTTCGAACACCTGAATCGACACCTGCCGCATATCCGAAGACGCATACAAGCTGCCGTACGTGACGGTGTGCAGACCTTCATTGTCAAAATAATCGTATACGATCAGCCGGTCGACGGCGCTGCCGCCGAGTCCGACTTCGACTTTTTTGCGCGCTGCGGGCACTTCCGGCACTTCGCCTTCCACTTCGATCGTCCCTTCGAAGCGAGGCGTCCCGCGCCAACTGCGCCAAACGTCGCCTTGAATCTTCACCCGTACAAGCTTTGCTTCGTCGGCGGCATCTGCGCCCAACCGGTATTTGACGCCCTGCACGTCCAGATCGACCGGTCTCGGTCCGTACACGAACCCTATCGCTGCGGCGACGGCGCCGACGATCAGCAGGGCAAGCAGTATATTTCTCGGTTTCACGATTCCCCATACACCTCCGTTTCCCCGATGCGGATTTCTTTGCCCGGCTCGGCCCGGAAACGGATCAGACACTCCGTATCGACCCACGCCTCGTCACTCGCCGGTTCGACCGTGGTCTGCACCGTATAATGCGTGTCCGAATCGGTCACTTCAATCTGTACGACTTCGTACGAACCGTGCGGACGACGATAATAGGCGTACGTCCAGCCTTTGTCCTCGAACGTCAGCAGCTCGTTATCGACCCCGCCGCGAATAAGCCCGGCCGCGCCGGCCGGAAGAGAAGACCGATGCGGTTGTTCGGTCTTCGCGTACACGACCGGCTCGTGCCGGATCCACGAGATCGTGACCAAGGCCGTAATCGTACCGATCAGCAGCGCAGCCGCAAGATGGCGGCGAGGAATATGGCGTATGTTGAGCCTCTGCATAAATTCACTCCCGAATCGTTAGTCTTTTTGTTAAGGTCTTGGCGTAGGCCAGTGAAAACCGCCCAGCCCGTAAGCGGAACGGACGGTACGCCCGTAGGCGTCCGCGTCGAAATAAAACGGACCGATACCGGGCAGGGGCGTCAACGTCCCTGTTGTATCCCCGGCGCTTTGCAGTCCGAACTCGTGCCAGACGAACTGCGAATCCCGGCGTTCGATCCGCAGCAATACCGCTCCGCAGCCGAGATCCCCGCACGCCGGACATAGATACAGCGCACGCCGGCCGTCGGGAAAATCGGCGTTTTCGAGCAGCAGCAGTTTCCCGATCTGCTCGCGCTGGAACGTCTCCGGCCCGAATCCGAGGCAGCCGATATCGTCCATATGCGGATACTGCCGCAGCACCTCGTCGTACAACCGTTTCCCGTCGATCCGGAAATCCCCGTACTCGAACGTACAAGGGAAACCGGTCCGCTGCTGCTTATGCACACTCAATACCGATAATTGGGACATTGACACCGCCGCCTTTTCGAAAAAATGGTCAAATGCTCTCCCGCTCGCCTAGGCCTGAGGGAAAGCTCTTTTTAAAAAGACGGTCCCGGCCCTTAAATAGTTACGCTTTTGTCGTATAACCCGCCAACCGTTCAAAAAAACCTTCAACTATGTTTTAATAGAGAGAGATACAAGTCAGGGAAATTCGACGGTTAAGGAGTGTATACATACATGGAAGTTTCACGCTTTCTGCTGTCCAAAGACAAAGTCAAGTATATCCCCTCTTCCGCCACGATGATGGAAGCGATGGATCTGCTGGAAGAAAATCATTACTCCGCGGTCCCGATCATCGACGAGCAGGGTCGCTACGTCGGCACGCTGTCCGAAGGCGATCTGCTGTGGAAACTCAAGCACACGTTCAATTTCGACCTGTCGACGATGGCTGAAGTGCCGCTGAGCAGCATCAAGCTGTACCGGCACAACGAATCGGTCGTCATCGACGCGGACATGGAAGACATGCTCACGCTCGCGGCCGATCAGAACTTCGTTCCGGTCACCGACCACGACGGCATCTTCCTCGGCATTATCCGGCGCCGCGACATCATTAATTATTATAACGACGGGATTATGGACTAGGTTCGGCGGAGTCGTCACCCGGGTTCGTCCGGTCCGCGTTCTGCCTCTGTTCCCGCACAAAAAAGCTTTCCGTCCGTCTGCCTCGGCAAACGGTTCGGAAAGCTTTTTTGCTGCATTTTACTGCGCTGCGGATGCCGTCAGCCGAGCCGGGAAGTCCCGCTTACCGGGCCGGCCGGGACTGGATCAGCGCCCGCTTGCCCGCGGCTTCGTGCACGTACCGCGTCAGTTCCGCCGACTGCTCGTAACGCAGAAACGGAGTCATAATATAGACGCCGCCGAAGTATTCCAGAATCGCGTCGATCAGCGAGCGCGAGATCGCCATTCCTTCCTGCATCGCGGCTTCCTTGTCGTGTTCATGCCGCTGCATGCGGGCGAGAATCTCGTCCGTCAGGCGGATGCCCGGCACTTCGTTGTGCAGAAAAGCCGCATTTTGCGAGCTGATCAGCGGCATGACGCCGATAAAGATCTGCTGCTTGATATGCTTCGTCGCGTGGTACAGCTCCTCGATCCGGCGCTCGTCGTAGACCGGCTGCGTCATGAAATAATCGGCACCGGCCGCGATTTTCTTCTCCAGGCGCTGCACGCCTTTTTCGAGATGGCGCCCGTTCGGATCGAACGCCGCGCCGACGGAGAAGTTGGCCCGCAGGCCGAGCGAACGGCCCGACGGCAGACGGCCTTCGTTGAACTGCTTGCACAGCTTGATCAGGTCGAACGAATTGTAATCGTAGACCGAAGTCGCGCCCGGCACGTCGCCGACTTTGGACGGATCGCCGGTAATCGCGATCATCTGGTTGATGCCCGAAGCGGCCAGGCCCATCAGATGCGACTGCAGGCCGATCATGTTCCGGTCGCGGCAGGCGACGTGGACGAGCGGCTTGACGCCGTACTTCTCTTTGACGACCGAAGCGAGCGACTCGTTCGCGATACGCGGACTGGCCAGCGAATTGTCCGCCAGCGTCAGCGCGTCGATGCCCGCTTCCTTGAGCGCCTGCACGCCTTTGAAGAAGCCGTCCGTGCGCAGCGTGCGCGGCGGATCAAGTTCGACGATGACCGAATGGTCTTTGGCGGCAGCCGCTGCATGGAACGGAATCTCGGCAGGCGGACCTTCCTGCGCAGCGGACAGCTGTTCGGCTTTTTCCCGGACTTCGATCCGTCCGAACGGCACAGGCTCGGCATCGTCGGACCGTTCCGTCGTCTTCTCGGTGATCGGAGCCGCGCCTTTGACCGCTTCCACCATCGCCGCGACATGCTCCGGCGTCGTGCCGCAGCAGCCGCCGATCAGGCGGACGCCTTCGCCGCGCAGTTCCAGCGCACTGCGGCCGAAGTAGTCGGCGCCCGAACGATAGCGCAGCCGTCCTTCGTTGTACTCCGGCAGGCCGGCGTTCGGATACGCCGACAGGAACGCGTGCTTGGGCAGCGGAACCTGCTTCAGGTAGCGGGTCATATGGAACGGGCCGAGCCGGCAGTTCAGGCCGACGACGTCCGCGCCGAGACCTTCGAGAATCGCGAACATCTCGGTCAGCGTGCTGCCGTCCTGCAGAAATCCCGAATCCTGGGTCGAGACCTGCGCGACGATCGGCAGATCGGTCTTCTGGCGCGCCAGCGTAAGCGTGGAGCGCAGTTCTTCCGGATCATAGAACGTCTCCAGCAGCAGGCCGTCCACGCCTTCGCTGAGCAAAGACTCGATCTGGCGTTCGTTGCTGCGTTTGATCTCGCCGAGCGTCACTTCGCCCGGCTTCGTGCTTCGAATGCCGCCGATCGTGCCAAGCACGTAAGCGCCGGTTCCTTCCGCGGCCGAGCGGGCCAACCGGGCGCCCGCCCGGTTGATCGCTTCCAACTCGTATTCCAGATTATAGCGCTTCAGCTTATGATCGTTCGCCGCATACGTATTGGTCTGGATCACTTCGGCGCCTGCGCCGAGATACGCCTGATGGATCTGGCGCACCTGCTCGGGCCGTGTCAGGTTCAGCTCTTCGAAACAGCGGTCGATGCCGTTCAAGTACAGCAGCGTGCCCATCGCGCCGTCGGCGACGAGGACTCTTGTTCGCAGTTCGTCGAGCAGCCCCATTAGCTGTTGCCGCCGGCTGCTCCGGCGCCTCCCGCCGCTCCGGCCTTCGCGAACTGTTCGCGCAGGGCGACCGCGGAAGCGACCATCGTCTTCAGCGAAGGAATGACTTCTTCTTCGCGGCGCGTCTTGAGGCCGCAGTCCGGATTGATCCAGAATTGGGCCGGATCAAGCACTTCCAGCGCACGCTGGGCGATCGATTCGATCTCGGATTGTTCCGGCAGGCGCGGGCTGTGGATATCGAACACGCCGAGGCCGATCCCTTTGTCGTATGTGCCGTCTTCGAACGCCGTCACGAGGTCGCCGTGGCTGCGTGCCGCTTCGATCGAGATGACGTCGGCGTCGAGGTCCGAAATCGCCTGAATAATATCGCCGAATTCGGCGTAGCACATATGGGTATGGATCTGCGTCTCGTCCTGCACGCTTGTCGTCGAAGCGCGGAACGCATAGACCGCTTCGTCCAGGTACGACTGCCAGTCTTCATGCTTGAGCGGCAATCCTTCGCGCAGGGCAGGCTCGTCGACCTGAATCATGCCGATGCCCGCTTCTTCCAGCGCGCTCACTTCGGAGCGGAGCGCCAGCGCGATCTGGTTCTGCACGACGGAACGCGGCAGATCGTCGCGTACGAACGACCAGTTGTAGATCGTGATCGGACCTGTCAGCATGCCTTTGACCGGCTTGTCGGTCAGCGACTGCGCATACGCGCTTTCGGTAACGGTCATCGGGCTGAGCAGCTTGACGTCTCCGTACAGGATCGGCGGCTTCACGCAGCGCGAACCGTACGATTGTACCCAGGCGAAGCCCGAAGTGGTGAATCCGGCCAGCTGCTCGCCGAAGTATTCGACCATGTCGTTGCGTTCGAATTCGCCGTGCACGAGCACGTCGATGCCGATCTCTTCCTGAATCCGAATCCAGCGTTCCGTTTCGGCATGCAGGAACTGCACGTACTGCTCTTCGTTCCATTCGCCTTTTTTCCACTTGCTGCGGGCTTGGCGCACTTCCGTCGTCTGCGGCAGACTGCCGATCGTCGTCGTCGGCAGCAGCGGCAGCGGCCAGTGCTTCGCCTGCACGTCGCGGCGGACCGCATACGGGGACAGTCGTTCCGGACGGCGCGCGTCCAGCTTGCCCAGCGCGTCGCGAACGGACTCGTCATTGCGTTCCGGCGAAGCGTTCAGCGCGGCAACGGCATGGACGCTCTCGGCGATCTCGGCGGCTACCGCTTCGGCGCCTTCGTTCAACGCTTTGACGAGAACGGCGATCTCGGTCAATTTCTCGTCGGCGAAGCTCAGGCCGTCGCGGATCTTGCTCTCCAGCGCCTGCTCGCTGCGGGTCGTAACCGGCACGTGCAGCAGGCTCGACGAAGGCTGTACGAACAGTTCCTTGGCACCGGCAGCCTGCTTGATGCGGCGCAGCAGGTCCAGCTTCACCTGCAGGTCGGAACGCCAGATGTTGCGGCCGTCGATCACGCCGGCGCCGAGGATCTTGTCTTGCGGGAAGCCGTGGCGCTCAAGCGCCGCCAGGTTGCGGCCGCGGTCGTGGACGAAGTCGAGGCCGATCGCCTGCACCGGAAGCTGCACGATGTCTTCGTAACGGGAAACGGATTCGAAATACGTTTGCAGCAGGATGTTCAGTCCCGGCGCCGCGGCGCGGAACGCTGCGTAGATTTTGTTGAGGCGGGCGATGTCTTCGTCGCTCGTCTCCAGCACGAGGATCGGCTCGTCGATCTGTACCCACTGCGCGCCGGCTTCGCCCAGTTCTTTCAATACTTGGGCATACAGCGGAATGAGTTGATCCAGCAGCGTATCGAACTGGCCGTCTTCGATGCCGCGTGCAAGCTTGAGCAGCGTCAGCGGGCCGACAATGACCGGCTTGCCGTCGATGCCCAGCTCTTCTTTGGCTTCCAGATAGAAGGCCAGCGGGCGGTTGACGGTCAGCTTAGGCGTCAGGCCCTGAAGTTCCGGCACGATATAATGGTAGTTCGTGTCGAACCATTTCGTCATCGGCGAAGCGGCGAACGCTTTGGTGCCGCGGGCTACGGCGAAGTAGGCGTCGAGGCCGTAGGCGCCGTTCTCGCCCGGAGCGAACACTTTCGCTTCGGCGTTCGCCGATGCGGGAGCTTCTTCGTCATGCGCGCCGGTCGCGCAGTTGCAGTTCTCGTCGTGGGCCGCGGTGTTCGCTCCGCCGGTGAAACGCTGAGGCACGAGGCCGAACGTGAACGCCGTGTCGAGCACGTGGTCGTAGAGCGAGAAGTCGCCGACCGGAATAAGTTCCGCCTGCAGGTCGCGCTGTTTTTGCAAATAGCTCAGACGCAGTTTTTTCGTTTCGCTTTCCAGCTCCGCCGCGTCGATCTTGCCGGACCAGTGTGCCTCCAGCAGTTTTTTCCATTCCCGTTTCTCGCCGATTCTCGGATACCCCAAATTCGAACTTTTCGCTTGACTCATATTAATCTTCCTCTCTGTCGGTTATTGGGACAAACCTGCCTTCCGGCGGCTCGTCTTGGACTTTGAGTATGATCATAGGCAGAGGAGCGCCAAGTGTCAATCGCCCGGGGAAGCTCTCCAAACGGCGTTATAGGCAAATTCCATGCTTGGCCCTCGGAATTACGGATAACGGAGAAACCAACCTCTGCGGGCCGTCTGCCCTTTAGCCCTTGCCTGGCAAGGCTTCGGAAGCTTTTGCCGCATCCGGCGCCGATCCGGCCCCGGATTCGTCTATATCCTGAGGCTATGGCTTACTATAGCAAACGCGCATAAGCCTTTTCGGGGCGCCGCACGCAAAAAGCGCGCAGGCAGGGAAAAAAGTTCCCTGCCTGCGCGCTTGTCGCGCTTGCGATTATGCGGCCGGTCCCGCTGCGCCCGACACGCGGATCACGTCATACTGGCGTCCGGATTCCGGTTCGGCGTGTTCCGTCTAGGCGGAAGATCCGTCCTGGACCGCCGGCGTTACCCGGTTGCGGCCGCCGTGTTTGGACCGGTACAGCGCTTCGTCGGCCGTTTTGTACGCTTCTTCTTCGTCCAATCCCGGTCCGCGCATCCAGACGGCGCCGATCGACGCGGTCACGATGCCTTCCTGCGGATTTTTGGCGTGTTCGATGTTCAGCTCCGCGACGGCGAGGCGCAGCTTCTCCGCATACGCGAACGCATCTTCCCGCTGCATGCCGGGCAGCAGGATGCCGAACTCTTCGCCGCCGAGGCGGAACGCGAAGCTTTGGCCGCCCTGTTTCGCCGAAAGTTCGCGGATAGCGTCGCCCAGCCGCTTCAATACCCGGTCGCCTTCGTAATGGCCGTACGTATCGTTGTACAGTTTGTAATGATCGATATCGAGCATGAGATACGCGAGCGGGGTACGCTGGTTGTTCGCGCGGGCGATACTGCCGGCAAACACGCTGTTGAAATGGCGCCGGTTGAACAGCCCCGTCAGCTCGTCGGTCACCGACAAACGTTCGATCAGATTGAGCGAACGGTTCAGTTCTTCGTTGTTGCGCTCAAGCGCTTCGGTCCGTTCGGCCACGATCTCTTCGAGATGGTCTTTGTGCCGCTTGAGTTCCTGCTCGGCTTTTTTGCGCGCGGTAATGTCTTTGACCGTTCCCTGCACCGCCCGCTGCCCCCGGTACGAGACGCCGACGACTTTGTTGATTGCCATAATGACCCGGGACCCGTCGCGGTGCAGCAGGGCGGATTCGTATTCTTGCGGCGCTTCCCGCCCGTCGATGCGGTTCTCGTAATAGCCGGCTACCCGCTCGACGTCCCTTGGATGGATAAAAGCGTCGTAGCGGGCACCGATCATCTCGTCCGTCGGGCAGCCGACCATCTCGGCCAGCGCATGATTGACGTACACGAAGCGGCCGTTCTGGATCATGAAAATGCCGTCCTGCATATTGTCTACCAATTCCCGGTATTTGGCTTCGGATTGTTCCAGTTCTTCATATAAGCTGGCATTTTCGAGCGAAAAGACCATGTCCCGCGACAGCAGGTTGATGATCTTCATCCGTTCCTGCGTAAAAGCGCCCGTGACCAGATTGTTCTCCAAATAGATGACGGCTACCGTCTTGTTCTGGTTGATCAGCGGCATGCAGACGAGCGAACGCGGCCGGTTCTGGCGAATGTACACATCGTCGGCGAGCCTGACGTCGGTACTGGCATCGTCCAAAATGACCGTTCTGCCGCTGTCTTCGACCGATTTGAGCAGCTTTTCCGGCAGCCGGTCGTACAGCGTCTCCCCGTGCACCGTCACCGAAATCCGGTCCTGATCCGGCAGGTAGCGCCCTTCGACCATCATCGGACTCTGCCGCAGCACGATGCAGCCCCGCTGCGCACCCGCGTTTTTGATCACGATTTCCATCAGCGCCTGAAGCAGGTGATCCAGCTCGATCTCGCGCGAGATCGCCTGCGAAGCGAGCAGCAGCGCGTCGAGGTCGAGACTGTCCGACGAAGCGCTCAGGCTGCCGGGACGCGTGCGGTCAAGGGTCCGGGAGACGCCGGCCGCCAAGCGGGACTCGTTCAGCTGCCGCACTTTGCTCTCCGCTCCCCACACGGCGTAATAATAGACCGCTTTGCCCCGCAAATACGTCCCGTATTCGCTCTGGCCCCGTTCCAGACGGAACGCGGCGGACAATTCGAAGCTGAGCGCTTTGTAACGCACCGGGGCGCTGCGCTCGGCTTCGTCGGACGCCAGGTCATATCGCGCGAACGCTTCCGCGGTTCGTCCGTTCAGGCGCGCCCGCTCCGCGGCAAGCAGCCGGACATGCCAGGCGAAGTTCGCCGGATTATGCTTGTGCCAGACCCGGAAACGCCGGAACTCCCGCCGCATCCGATTGTGCCTGCGCCGGCGTACGGAAGCGTCCGCGGAAGGCGGCGCGTAGGCGCAGATCAAGAACGCGTACAGCGCAAACTCTTCCATAAAAGCCGAACCCGCCAAAGCTCCGATAACGGCTTCGGCCCGCTCCAGAGCGTCGGCCGCTTCGCCGTAAAGCCCGCCGGTGAACAGCTGCTTCATTTTGTACACGTGGTAAATGGCGATACCCGACTGGTAATTCGCCTGCTCCAGCTGCTCCAGATAAGCGGTCTCGCTAAAGTCCGGTCCATTGAACGACAGCGGATCGTCAAGCAATCCGGCCAATCCGCGCCACTGCTGCCGTGCCAGCCGCGCCGTCGCCAGCGCTTCCCGGTGGCCCGTGTTTTCGATCAGGGCGATATACCGGCCGCTCTGCTCGATCTGGCCGCTCAGGTCAAGATCGGGATTCCACAAGTTGACGTAATAACACGCATGCGCCAAATAGAGCAGATTGCCCGAGCGCTGACCGGATTGCACCGCTTCGGCGAACGCGTCCGGCAGCTGCCGCCACGGCTCTTTCCAGACGCGGGCGAACAGCGCGAACAGCACCTGCGCCGCGCTGCGCGACTGAAGATCGTCGAAACGCTCGTTGATCCGCAGCGCGAGGCTGCCGAACTCGTACGCTCCGCGAATATCGCCCATGCCCGACAGCAGCAGTGCGTAACCGGTAAAAGCAAGCGTCGATTCCGGCGCGATGCCGTATTTGAGCGTCAATCCCGCTTTCTTCAGTACGATCAGCCCGAACAGCGGCTGCTCGCCGGAGATAAACGCCGGCGGAAACATGCCGATCAGCAGCCGCATCGCCAATTTGACGCGCGGATCGCTCATCTCGGGCCCTTGTTCCAGCTTGCGCACCGAAGTGGACGCAAGCTTCAGCTTGACGCCGGCAAGTTCCGACAGCACCGCCGGCATGCCGGCTTTTTCCGGCAGCCGGATGCCGAGCCGCGCCAGGCCGCTGCGTCCCGCCTCGATCGATTCCTTCATTAGACCGAGGTAGAAATAATAGCCGGCCTGCATCTCGTACAGCTTCGCCCGTTCGAGCGAATCGCGCGCCTGCGCTGCAAGTTCCGCGCAGGCGGCATCCGCTTCTGCGACCCGGCGGCACAGATAGCCGCATTCGGCATACAGCGCGAGCACGCCCCGGGCAAGATCGGGCTCCGTCTCCCAGCGGCGTTCGCCCAGCAGTTCGAGCGCGGTGCCCGCCAGCGCCAACGCGGTATCGTAACCGTAAGACGCTTTGGCCGCCGCCGCGGCTTCGACGTTCAGCCGGATCAACCGGCCGAGTTCGGCTTCGGACTCGATCCAGGCGCGGCCCGCGTTCAAATGGGCGGCCGTCTCCAGCCGCTCGTCCGCGCCGATCGGCGCGATTCGCCCATGCCGGCTTTGCCGGTCGAGCAGGGCGCGGCCGATCCGCAGATGCAGGCGGCCGATCTCTTCCGGCGTTCGCAGTTCGTACGCCGCCTGCTGGATCCGGTCGTGTCGGAAGCGGAACCGCTGCGCCTCCGGCCCGGCCCCGGCGGCCGGGCGCAGCACCGCCGTGCCCGGCCGTCCGGCGCTGCGCCCGAACGATTCGCCTGCGCGATCGCGCACGATCAGTTCTTCGGCCAGCGCTTCCGCCAGCGCGCGGTCGATGACCCCGGATTCGCTCTCGCCGAGGTCGATCAGGCGATCGCGGTCGAAGCCCGACCCCAGCACCGCGCCGAGCGCAAGCACGCCGAGCGTGTCCGGCGACAGATGGCGCAGCCGCTCCATCAGCAGGCTCAGCACGCTGCCTCTGACCGGAAGCGCGGCGATCGCCTGCGCCTCCCAGTTCCATCGGCCCTGCAGCGGCTCGTAGACGAGCCGCTTGTCCCGATGCAGCTCGCGCAGCATCTCCCGCGCGAACAGGGCGTTGCCGCGCGTATGCTGCCGAATCGACTCGGCCAGCGGAGCGATCCGCTCGCGGTCGGCGTGCAGCGCGTCGGCGACGATCTCTTCCAGCGCCTCCACGGGCAGCGCGCCCAGTTCAAGTTCGGTCACGCCGCGCAGGGCGCCGATCCGCTGCTGCGCCTGCCGCAGCGGATGGCCGGCTTCGGCTTCGTCCGAACGGTAGGCGCAGACGACGCACAGTCCGCGCAGTTCGGGATCGAGCAGCAGCCGCTCGACCAGCTGCATCTCCGCGGCATCCGCCCGGTGCATATCGTCGAGGAACAGCAGCAGCGGACGTCCTCCGTCCAGCAGACCGCGCGCGAATGCGGCGAACGTCATGAAGAACCGGTTCGTGTCTTCCGCCGGGCCGAGGGCGGGCAGTTCCGGCTGGGGACCGATCCAGTCCGCAAGTTCGGGAATAAGGCGCAGCACGAGCGAGCCGCTTCCGTCCAGCTCCCGGCGCAGGCTGCGCGCCGTCTCCGAATGCTGCGGCAGCGCATCGCCCAGTTCTTCGCCCATCCGCACGATCAGCCCGCGGAACGCCTCGACGACGGCGGCATGCGGAACGCTGCGGTTGTACGGATCGCATTTGCCTTCGGCAAACCGCCCGTTGTGGCGGACGACGGCGGGCCGCAGCTCGCGCACGAACGCCGTTTTGCCTGCGCCCGCTTCGCCGGCGACCAGCACGAGCCTCGGCGGCGCGCCGACGGCGGCGCCGAGCGCCGATTCCGCCTGGCGCAGCTCGCTTTGCCTGCCGTACAGACCGCTCGGCAGCTCGAAGCGCTCTGTCCGGTCGCTTGCGCCCGGCTCGAATGTCTCTTCGCCCGCCAGACAGCGCAGCAGATCCGCCTTGATGCCGTAAGCGCTCTGATAGCGGTCTTCCGGCGATTTGGCCAGCAGCTTCATGATGATGCCGGACAGCGACCCGGATACGGCCTGCGGCGCGACCTCATGCGGCGCGGCGGGCGTCTTCGCCATGAGCGAATACAGATACTCCGGCGCTTCTTCTTCCGGATACGGCTTCGTTCCGGTCGCCAGTTCGTACAGCGTGACGCCGAAAGCGTAATAATCGCTGCGGGCGTCGGGGCCGCGATTCAGCCGCCCCGTCTGTTCCGGCGACATATACGACAAACTGCCTTCCGGGTGTTCGGGCTGCGGCGGAGCCGGTTCGCCCGGCGTCGTCTCGGCCGACAGGCCGAAATCGATCAGACGCAGCGTATCCGTATCCCGGTTCCAGATCAGGTTGGCCGGCTTGACGTCTTTGTGCAGGACGCCCCGCGCATGCACTTCGCCCAAAATATCGATAAATCCGGCCATCGCGCGCAGAAAAGAAGCCGGATCGGGCGGGCTTTCGGCCCAGATCCGGTCCAGCGACAAGCCGCCGACGTCTTCCTGCTCCAGCAGCAGCAGTCCGCCGCGCTCTTCCAGGCGCAGCGGACGAATGACGCCTTCCACCTCGGCGCTCAGCCGCTCAAGCAGCCGGTATTCCCGCTTGAAGCGGAACACTTCGTGCGAATCGGCCGAGCTGCCCCGCAGCACTTTCAAAATGACCGTCTCGCCGGTCTTGTTGTTCACCGCGCGATAGACCGCCCGGCGGCCGTATTCGGAAAAGGTCTCTAGTATGTTGAAATGATCGATTGTTTGCATGTCCGATTCCACCTTTAACCGCACAATTTCATCTGACTTCTAGCATATCCGATAACGCCGGACGTGGGAAGCGTCTCCTGCGCCCGCAGCCCCGCCGTGAACGCAAAAAAAGCCGGCCGCGAACGGCGCGGCCGGCTTTTGATCGGTCTTCTTGCGATGGGTCTGCTTGCGATCACTCTGCTTGTCGAACGGTTCCGGTCTTACTTGACGCCGTCGATGACTTCCTGCGGAACTTCGATCGCTTCGATCTCGTTATGCTTGGAAATCGTGCTGTTCATGATCATGTGCATCTGCATGTCCATTTCTTGACCTTCGCCCGCCGCGCCGGTCATCGACATGGTCATGTCCACGATCGATTTGGTCGGGTACGACGTTTCTTTGTTCACGGCATAAGTGAGCTTCATCTCTTCGATGTCCATTTGATCCAGCGCGGCGGCCGTTTGTTCGTCCGTGTTCGCGCCCATCATTTCCGAAGCCATCGATTTGATTTTGTCGCCCGACAGGTCGGCCGTCAGGACGTAATCGTCGCCTTCTTCGGTCACTTTCATGTCCTGGGCTACCGATTTGAACTGTTCGAACGAGCTGTCGAGGTTGGCCGTGTTCTCAAGGCCCGCCATGATCTGCTCGCGGTTCTCTTCGGGCAGCTTCGTCCATTCGTCGTTCATGCCCATGTAGATGGCGTCTTTGGTAATATACTGCTTCACTTCATTGGTCGTATCGCCGGTCTGCGTCGAGATCTCCTGATACGCGCTCATCGGCTCGACGACCATGTCCGTGTTCAATTTCGTTTTGGAAGCCGTTTCTTCGCCGTTCAGCGTCATCGTCTGGTCCATGTCCGCGACCATATTGTAACTTTTCAGTTCTTTGCTCGCGGCCTGGGCTTTGTTCAGCAGTTCTTCGGCTGTCGGCACGGCAGCCGTCTCGGCAGGTGCCGCGGTCTCCGCTGCCGGTGTCTCGGTCGTCGCCGGTGCGGTCGTCTCCGCTACCGGTGCCGCCGTATTGGCCGCTTCTTCATTGGTGCTGCATGCGGCAAGCGCCGCCATCATCATGACCGACAGTGCGGCTGTTCCCCATTTTCTCATCTTGTTATGCCCCTCTCGATTCTAGTAAAAATCTCTCTAAGATAAGTATGTCTCTTAGGCCTATTAACCCAAACCGCTTTGAATTTAACGCAATTCCGCGAATTCGCGCCGTAAAAGCGTAAATCAGGACGATTTTCCCTTTTTTGAAAAGAGTGGGGCGCCCGGTCAGTGACGCTGCTCCGGCAGCCGGTTCAGCCGCTCCGCCAAGTGTTCCGGCACAGGCTGGCCGCGCAGATACGCAAGCGCCGACGGGTCGGCCCCGTGCTTCTGCAGATAGACTTCGAGCCGCTCCGCTTTGGCGGTCCGGCCCATCAGCGTGTAGGCCGCGAACCAGATCTCGGGGCTTGCGATACGCAGATCGCCGCCGCCCGTTCCCGGCAGCGCAGGCAGTCGGCAGATGCCGCGCTGCGTGCGCACGGCAAACCCGCCGATGATCTCCACTTCCGGCTCCGTGCCGTCCAGGCGCAGCTTGTACGCGCTTCGGTACAGATCGCTTGGCCCGTCTGCGTCGACGATCTTGTAAGCCGCGAGCGCCGCCCTGATTTCTTTTTCCGAAGCTTCGGTCATAATGTCCCAGTCGCCTACCGTGTCCGTCAATCCGAGCCCCAGCAGCATGCCGCTGCCGCCGATGACGTAGTCGATGCCGCCGAGTTCCAACTGCCGCGTCACCTCGCGCAATACGTGCTGCTTATCGCCCGGTTCGGCGGAGCGGCGCTGCGGCGCCTCCATTCCCGCTTCCCCGACGGGCCGTACCGGTTCCTTGTTCATGTCGTTCATCCTATGTCTCTTCATGTCCGTCATCCCCTGTTCCTTCAAGCCTGCCGCCTACGTCCCGGGCCGGCTTTTTCTGCATTGTATCACGAAGAACAGGCGCCGCACGCAAAAAAAGACCGCAAAAAAGCGGGAAGCGCTTATGCGCCGCCCGCCGCCGTGCCTGATAGGCTTGCCTATAACCGTGACTGTAGCCATGCCTGAAAAAGCCGGGCGTTCCGTTCCAAAACTTACGCTTCGCGGTCTTCCTTCAGCACCTGGAAGTCCGTCAGCAGCGAGACGACGTTGTCCTGCTCGTCCAGGCCCCAATAAGAAGCATACACGCCGTCGCCGTACCCGGAAGTGAACAAGATGACGTTCAGCCCGTTTTCTTCGTCCGCGGCGAGATTGCCCCAGACGCCGTCGTGTTCGTCCAGCACGTCTTCAACGAGGTTGTCGTACAGGCTGATGTATTCGTCGCCGAGTTCTTCCTGCAGCCGAAGATCGAGCATCTCGACCGCCCGGATCGCGTCTTCGTCGGCAAAACTGCCCAATCCGGCATCGACCGGATAGCCGAAGATTTCGTCTTCGCCGAGCGAAGCCGCATCCTGGCCTGGACGCACCGCGAGTTCCCAGCGCACCGGCTTCGTATCGGACAGGCGCATCTCCGCGCCCGCAATCGCGCCTTCCTGCTCGCTGTGCCATGCGTAGACGGGATAAGTGCCCGGCGCGACTTCGTACACGAACGGTTCGACGCGCAAAGTGAGCGGATCGCAGGCTACAACGCGGCCCGACACGATCTTGACCGGTTCGAGCGGCTGCGGACGCAGCGCCCCGCCCGTAGGTTCCAGCAAATCTTGCAGCAATTTCGACATCTTATCTCTTCCTCTCTGTTTCTGGAATTGGCTTTGGAAAACGCTTCAATTTAGGTATACCCATTTTCGTTACGTATCTCTCATTTTCGCGGCTTTCGAACTTGAGGGCAAAGTGTTCAGCCGAAATCGGCGCGGGAAACGGGCGAAGCAGAAGCGGCCGTGCGCCCGCTGCGCTTGTACCACGCGGAGCAGAACAAGACGATGAGCAGCAGGTCCACCGCGTCGCCGCCGTAATACATCAGCTGCGCGCCCGTATGCGCATCCGCGACCGTCACGCCGGCCGGCGGCGACGCGTACAGATATTTGCCGAGAATGCCGTGCGAAGCAAACGCGACGATCATGACGCATGTGCGCAGCTTGAAGCCGGTCCGATGCGGCGCCGGGTCGATCGGCAGAATCGACGCCGCGAACAAGTAGCCGGCCGCGAATACATGCAGATGCACGGCGGCATGCAGCGCCGCCGAATGGTGCATGGCCGTGTACAGGCCGGTCGTATACAGCAGCCACAAGCCGCCGAAGTTTAGCGCGGCTGCCGTGACCGGATGCGTCAAGGTCGCGGCCGCCCGGCTGCGCAGCAGCGCGGACAACCGGCGCGCCCCGGCTCGCGGCAGCGTGCGCAGCAGCAGCGTCATCGGAGCGGACAAGACGAGCAGCAGCGGTCCGAGCATGCCGAGCAGCAGATGGCCGAGCATGTGGAACGTGAAGCTGCCGTGCGCAAGCCCGGCGAGCGGGCCGGCGACGGCGGCTGCCGACAGCAGCACGCCCGCGCACCAGAGCGCGACGCGATACGCCGGCCAGCGCTTGTACCGGCGGCCGGTCAGCACGGCCGCCGCCGCGTACGCGAGCATGAGCGGCAGCGCGACCGCGAGCAGCGGCAGCAGGTCGTAGGCCCAGCCGGCCAGCAGCAGCCCGGCCGACGATCCATCCGGTGCAGACGCCGGCGTGGGCGCGTGGCCGTGCGAATGCCCGGCATGCCCGGAATGCCCGGCATGCCCGGCATGCCCGCCGGCCGCGGCCACGTACGCGAAAGATCCGAATGATCCGTATTCGAATAATCCGTACCCTAATGATCCGCCCATGTCAGCGCCGCCCGGTCCGTTCGCCCGAACGGCCCGAAGTTTGGCGGGTCCGGACGATCATGACGACGCCCGCGGTCAGCAGGATAACCGCGATGATATTCCAGGTCCAATCATACGCGGTGATGTCGACGCCGTAACGGATCTGATGCAGCTGCATCAGCTTATGCTGCACAATGCCGTCGTACAGCTGGAAAAATCCGGCGCCCGTCAGCACGCCTGCCCACCAGCGGGCGACGAACCACGACCGTTTGCGGCGCAGGTCGGCCAGCATGAACAGCGAAGCTACCGTGGCGAACCAGCTGAGCGCATGAAACAGTCCGTCCGACACTAGGCCGACGGAAGTCGTCGATTTGTCGTAAAAATGATGCCAGTGCAGCAGTTGGTGGAACACGGCTTCGTCGACGAACGCGACGCAGCCGACCCCGAACAAAATGCCCGACCACAAGCTGCGGGTATGTCCGCTGCCCGAAGCGCTCCGTCCGTTGGCTTCGGCATCGTTCGAAAATGTCGTCATGGCTTCCCCTCCTTTTGGCCGGAACGGATCAAGACTTCGCCGGACCGGCAGTAAAAAGCCCTGTGTATGTTTACCCGTTCCCTTGGCGTTCGAACGCGCGCCGGCGGACATATTCGAAGAGTTCCGCTTCTGCCGGACACGCAAAAAAACCGCCGCATGGAGACGAAAGCGTCTCCTGCGGCGGCTTATGTAGAAGGAAGAGTGTCCGGCATGCCCATAATGGCTTAGGCACGGACGGATGAAGCGGGTGAACGGTTGGAGCGGGTGAGCCGTTGAAACGTCTGACGGAAAGTGCTTGCACAAACGGCTTGCAGCCGAAGCTTAACGGGCTTAACGCGCCTGACCGGCCGTGAACGGCTGGCGTTCGAATTCGGCGCCGGCATGCCGCAGAAATTCGCCGACGAAAGCCAACTGCTCGCCGCTGTAGGCGCCGAGGAAGACGCGGAACCGTTCTTCTTCGTTCTCCAGCAGGCGGCTGTGCGTCTCGAACACTTCGCGGCCTTCCGGCGTGAGACGATAATAAATTTCTTTGCGGTTGTGGCGCATCCGTTCGCGCTTGACCAATCCTTCGCTGACGAGACGCGTGCCGATCTTGGTTACGCCCGCGCGGGACAAGCCGATCTTCTCGGCAATCGTCGTGCCGTTGATCGGTTCGTGCCGCCCGATACATTGAATAGCATTGACGACGGTGAGATTGCCCACCCGGCTGCCGGTCTCCTCGTCCTGGATCATGGCCCGAAGCCGCGAAGGCTCCGTTTGTCTATGACTTTCGTACCGGTGCAGGAAGTCTAGGATCTGCCCGTATAATTCCCCCGGTGCCGCGTGATGGCGGTAAACGCTCGTTTCCATAGCATTCGCTCCTTGCCGATATAATGGGTGTCGCATGAATGAGAGAAGGAAAGTGAATCTGTCGTTGAGAACAATATATCCTAATTGAGAATGATAATCAACTTGAATTTTAAAAAAATATTTGCCGTGTATTCGGAAAAGTACGTCGAAAAATGCCGAAAACAAAGGAAAACCGGTCAGAACTCTGCGGTTCCGGCCGGTTTTCCATTCTCAATTAGCTCCATACCCGCTTCAATCGGCGCAGCAGCCCGGCTTCTTCGCCGACCATCCGATCCAGATCGCGAGACAGGACGCGCGCCTGCTCCGCCAGCACGTCCGGACCGTCCGTCCCCTGAAGATACCGGGTCAGGAAATGCAGGAACACGTCCACTTTGCGCAGCCGCATCAGCAGCGGGATCGCTTCGATCTCGGCCGGTTCAAGCCGTACCGACCGACCGAACCCCGCTCCGAACGCAAGCACCGGATCGGCATTTTCCGCAGCTTCATAAGCGGCGGATTCCGCGTCTCCCGGCCCGCCTTCGAAGCTTAGCGCCTGTTGACCGGCCGCCGGCAGCCCCGACAAGACGACGGCCGCGTCCATCGCCCGCACGTCATAGGTGCAAAATTCGAAATCGAGCAGCGCTGCGATCCGCTCCGGCGCTCCCGCTTCGACCAGCAGGTTCGACGCGTTCAGATCGCCGTGCACGAGCTGATGCGGCAGCTTCCGCAAATTCCCGAGCTCCCGCAGCAGTCCCGCGTACTCTTCCGCCAGCCGTCCAAGCTCCGCGCCGACGCCGGCAAGTTCCGCCGGAGGCTGCGCGCAAAATCCGGCCGTCTCCCGCGCTCCGCACAGCGGATACGCCTGTTCCAATTCGTAATAAGGCCGGTACGCCGGCGGCAGCTCTGTCCGCACGCGCGCAAGCGCTCCGGACAATTCGCCCGCCGCTTCGCCAAAAGAACGCAGCGGCCGACGATCGTCGTCGCCGGGCGTGACGCCTTCGATATGCTCGAACACACAGGCATAACGGCCGCTGCCGTCTGCCAGCCGAACGATCGTCTCCCCGTCTGATGTTTTTCGCGGCACCGGCGTGCGGAAGGTCAGCCCCTCGCCCGCCAGCCGCAGCAGCACCTCGTGCTCGAAGCGGATCTTGTCGACGTCGCGGTGCGTCTCGTACACCCGCAGCACGTACTTGCGGCCGCCGTGCCGCACGAACCGCGTCGTGTTGTTCCACCCTGCCGCCCCGGCTTCGGGCGTCCCGGAATAATCCGGCCAATACTGCCGGACGACGGCCTCCAATACCCCTTGCGCCGCTTCGCCTGCCGTTCCCGCCATGCCGATCTCCCCCGTTGCTTTTTGGTTTGGTTTTTCTTTTTCACCGCATCGGATTCCATTATACCGGGACGCTTCGGGCAAAAGGAAGAGAAGGAGCGAAGTTCGACCGCGCTGATTCTGATTGGCCACGACGGGTAAATTGTGTAAGATTCGGTTTCGCTTCGAGAGCGACGCAAATTTCTATTCGGACATCCCAGAAGGAGGAAACGAACATGGCTATTTTTTCGAACAAAAAAACGATCTTTATTACCGGTGCGGGCAGCGGGCTCGGCAAAGGGACAGCCATCGGGCTGGCGCGGGCGGGACACAAAGTCATCGCGACCGTCGAGACGATCTCGCAGGTGCCGGAATTCCGCGAATACGCCAAGTCGGAAGGATTGGACATCCTCGTATTCAAGCTGGACGTGAACAATCCGCTCGACCGCGCGCAGGTGGAAGAACACGACTTCGATATCTTCGTCAACAACGCCGCGATCGGCCATACCGGTCCATTCGCCGAAGTGCCGGTGGACAACGTGCGGCAGGTGTTCGAGACGAACTTCTTCAGCTCGATCG
This sequence comes from Saccharibacillus sp. WB 17, assembly GCF_008634075.2. Taxonomy (NCBI): domain Bacteria; kingdom Bacillati; phylum Bacillota; class Bacilli; order Caryophanales; family Paenibacillaceae; genus Saccharibacillus; species Saccharibacillus sp. WB 17. The sequence goes on from NZ_VPFK02000040.1 coordinate 59,710, forward strand.
AGCTGGCCCAGATCGCCGCGCGCAAATTCGTGGCCAAGAAAAAAGGCAAAATCGTCTTCACCAGTTCGATCGCGGGTCTGAGCGTCAATCCGTTCCTCGGCCCTTACTGCGCGTCCAAGCATGCGCTTGAAGCGTTGGCGCAGGCGCTCCAGCAGGAACTCGAAAATTACGGCGTACAGGTCGCGACGATCAATCCGGGACCGTACAAGACAGGCTTCAACGACATGATGTTCGAGGAAAAAGAAAAATGGTACGACGAAAAAACGAACTTCACCAAACGTTCCGACCTGGCCAAAGGCGAGCAGATGCTGGCACAGCAGTTCGATCCGCAGGACATGATCGACAAGATGGTCGAGATCATCCCGCAGGACAAGCACGCGTTCCGCACCGTCTGGCCGGAAGCGTCCGAACAGCAGGTCAAAGAATACCAGGCCAAGCTGTGGGAACAGAAGATTTAACGGCTTAACCCCAAAGCATACTTGGAAAAAAAACAAACGCGAAACACGAAAAAGGAAGAAAGCCAGGAGTGTAACTCCGCGCTTTCTTCCTTTTTTTGCGTCTTGGCGTATCGGCTTCGCAGACCGCCGGAATCCGCTCAAGCGCCGAAGCGCGCGCGGAGTTCGCCGGACAGCCGCTTGAGCTCCTGCAGTTCGCCGTTCATGTCCAGGCTGGCTTCGACCTGATGCTGCGCCGTCCCGCCGAACGAACGCAGCGCTTCCGACGTGCGGCCCGCGACGGCCGATACGCCGTGCATTTCAACGGAGATCCGGCGCGAACGCTCGGCCAGTTCTTCGACCCGTCCGCCGATCGTGTCCACGGAGCCGATCAGTTCCGACGCGCTTCCGTCCGCTTCTTCCAGCAGCCGGATCGCGTCGGTCATCTGCGCCAGCCCGTTCTCCGCCGTCTCCCGGCTGTCTCGCATCCGCAGCGCCGACAGCCGCGTCTCCTCGCGGATACCGCCCAGAATGCCGTTCACTTCTTCCGCGCTGCTGCGGCTCTGCTCCGCCAGCATGCGGATTTCGCCGGCCACGACCGCGAAGCCGCGTCCCTGCTCGCCCGCCCGGGCCGCTTCGATCGAAGCGTTCAGCGACAGCAGATTGGTCCGGTCGGCCACTTCGCGGATCGCCGCCAGAATCCGGTCCGCCTGCTCGGCGGATTCGTCCAGGCCGCGGATCGTGCGCTCCGTATCGCCGACTTTTTGCGCCAGCTTGTCCATGCCCGCGTGCAGGCGCTGCATTTCGCCGACCGCCTGCGGCAGCAGCGAGCGCGCGTTTTCCGCATAGCTCCCCGCTTCCCGGGAAGCTTCGCGCGTCTCTTCCACGATCGCGTAGATTTCTTCCAGATTGCGCCCTGCGCGCTCGACCGACTGATGCTGAAGTTCAAGCTCCGCCGACACTTCGCCGAAGGAGACCGACAAACCGCGTCCCGATTCGCTGATCGTTTCCGATTTGGCCGCCGCCGATTCAAACGTTCCGCTCAGCCGGGCCGACATATCGCGCAGCGTGGCGAAAGCCTGTTCCAGCTCCAGCCGCTTCGCTTCGCGTTCTTGTTCCACCGCCTGGGCGAACCGCTTTTTGGACACGATCTGCCAGCAGACCGCCCCGCTCGTCAGCAGCAGGAAGACCGCGTGCAGCAGCAGCATCGTAAACGTATACGTCTCGCTGCCGAGATACAGCCCCGTCATCCAGAAAATGGCCGCCACGTGCACAACCGCGAAGATCGCCGTCATCAGCGCGACGAGGGCGACGCTTTCGTAGAAGACCAAAAAAGCGACGACCATAAAAATCGAAAAGTGGAATTCGACATATCCGCCTCCGCCGGACGTGATCGAGAGACTGGCGAACGTCAGCGACAGCGTGTTGAGCAGCGGCACCGCAGCGTGCTTGTCATCTCGCACATACAGCAGCAGAGCCGCTCCCAGCAGCACGGCGGGCAGAATCAGCAGCACGTTCAGTAGAAGCGTACTGCCGCCCCCATGCGCCGCGTGATGCATCGCGCCCATGGCGGAATCCTGCATCAGGCGATCGAAAATGCCGAGCGACCGATTCAAATAGTGGATTAAAATGGAAAAAAGCAGCGTGCCGGTCGTCAGATACAGCATGAGTCGATTTTGTTTGGCGAGCATGGGTGGGGCCTCCGATATACATTGTATTTTGCCATATTAAATTGCTTGTGACTTATTATTCGACATTTAACGACAATAAATCAAGAGTTTTTTGTCGAATCGGCAAAATTATTTTCGTGACTTTGTTCGGCATCTTGTTCAAAACCACCCGCCATTCACCCGCCCCAGTCCGGTTTGAGTACCCGCACCAGCGCTTCGAAGTAATAATAATCGCCCCAGATCGTGCATTCGTCGATCCCGATGCCGCGCGGTTTGTTGTACACGCCGTGCCGGAGCACGCCGTTGGAGCTGCCGCTGCCGACCGTCGTATAACCGGCGTCCAATGCGCTCAGAATCGCCACCGCCCGGCGCTGCGTCTCCGCCTGTTCCGGGCTGCCCGCCGGCAGCGAGCGCGCCAGCTCCAGCAGGCCGCAGGCGGCAATCGCCGAAGCGGACGAGTCTTTTTCCTGTTCCGTTCCGTTTATAAAAGCCAAATCCCAGTAGACGACGCCGTCCGCCGGCGTACGCGCCGCGAAACGGTCGGCCAGCCGCAGCGCAAGCTGCATCAACTGCGGATCGCGGGTATGGCGATAGCTCAGCACAAAGCCGTAGATGCCCCACGCCTGGCCACGTGACCAGCACGAATCGTCGGCATACCCTTGGTGTGTCGTGCCGAACTTCGGCGCGCCGGTGTCGACGTCCATGTAATACGTATGGTACGTCGTCGCGTCGGGGCGCACGAGATACCGCGCCGACTGCCGCGCATGGTTCGCGGCATACTCCGCATAGCGGGAATCGCCGCTCTGTTCGCTCGCCCAATACAGCAGCGGCAGGTTCAGCAGGCAGTCGATGATCATGCGGCCGCGCTCGGCCGGATCATCCGGATCGCCCCACGCCTGAATGATGCCCGCCTGCGTCAAATACCGGGCGGCCAGCAGGTCCGCCGCGAGCAGTCCGGTCTCCCGCGCCTGCGGATTGCCGGTGATCCGGTATTCGTTTACCGCCGACAGGCTGTATAGAAAGCCTAGGTCGTGCGTATCCGTGCCGAGGCGCCGGTCGAGCCGGTTCCGGTAATCCGGCAGCTGGCTCTCCGCCGCCCGGCGGTATTTGCTCTCGCCGGTCAGCTCGTAGGCGAGCCAGAGCATGCCGGTCCAGAAGCCGGACGTCCATTCGAAGTTGGCGATCGCCGGATAGACGCCGCCGACGCTCGACGGCGCGGGATAAGCGCACGGGCCGAATGTGTCCAGCCCGGCGTCGATCTGCTTGAGCGCGTAGCCGGCGGCGCGTTCGAACGCCGAACGTTCCCCGTCGGCGCCCCGGCTCCGGCCTGCCGGAATTTGAGCTTGCGTGCGTGTCGGCTTCATCGCAATCCCTCTCTTTCTTCGCTATATGCGTGCGAATCGCTGTCCGGCCTGCCGCCCTCGCCCGGCGAAACGTCCGGCTGCACAGGCCGGTCGAACGCCAGCCGGAAGCCGCTGCGGCCGGCGGCCATCTGCCGTTTCCACAAGCCGGAGCAAAGATCATGCCGCAGACCGGCGCCCCGCGCCGCGGCGGTCCCTGCTCCTTCGCTCGCATCGGCCGTCGCGGCCTGTTCTGCTTCGCTTTTGTCGCCCGCATGTGCCGCCGCGCCCGCCGCTTCCGCCACCGGCGCTTCCAGCGCGAAATGGCACCACGCTTCGCCCGCCAGCGACGTGTGCACACTCAGGCCGCCGCGGTAATCGAGCACGGCGACCGCTTTGGACAGCGAGCTGAACAGACAGCGGCCGCCGAGCTTGAGATAGCTGCCGTTATGCAGCGACACCCGCTGCAGCTGCCCGGCCGCGTCGTAAGACAGCGTGCTGAGCAGCGCATCGGTGCACAACGCTCCGAACGCGGCATGCGCATTGTCGTGCATGACCCGTCCGTCGGCGCGGTTGTTCACGTAAATTTCGATCCGGCCGCCGTCCGGGGACTTCAGTTCGAGGCCCTGTATGTCCGGGCTTTGCCCGCTCGAAAGCGCGGGGTCTTGCGGGTTTTCCGGGTCTTGCGGGTCTTCCGGCCCAGCCGCCAGGCGGTTCACTTCAAGCCTGCCGCCGCCTGCGAGAGGCAGCAGAAACACGCCGACGAACTTTATACGTCCGTCGGCCGAAGCGGAGCGGATCTTCACGTAATCCGCTTCGGGGAACACGTCTTCCGGTCCGCTGCCCCGGGCATAACCGTTCCGGTAGCCCTTTTCCCTGACGTATTGTTTGTGCACCGGATACGGGTGCATCACATGCAGTTCCCGCTGTCCGTCCGTGCTCGACAATATCGGCTCCGCCGTGCCGCTCTCGATCTTCAAGCCTTCCGGCAGATGCAGCAGCCCTTCGAACAGACCGCCGCGCTCGGCCTGAAGATCATCGACGAGCACCATCGCCCCGTCGAGGCACAGAAAATGCCGGTAAAACCGCCGGTACAACCCGCTGTACGGCCCGGCGCAGTCGGCCAGCACGTATTTGTAGCCCGGCACGTCGATCCAGTCCGGAATAGAACCGGGAAATTTGGTGCCTTCCTCGATCAGCGCGGGCACCTGGCCCCGCCCTTCGAACAGCACGACGTTGTGCGCGGCGGACTGCCGGTAATATGAATTGTACAGCGGCTTGGAGTAGGCGCAGTGTCCGGAATCGTCGACGAACGCCTGCCCGTCGATGTTCAGGATGAACGTGCCCGCGTCCAGATGGTTATGGTTCCAGCTCTCGCCGGACCGTACGGCCAGCACGATCTGCCGCATGCCGCTGCGCCAGCGGACGAAGGCGCTGCCGGAATGCGCGAACACGGTGACACTTTCCGCCCCGGCGGACAGCGGCGCAAGCGTCTCCAGTCCTTCCGGGTAAAAAGCGAACTCGGCCGCTTCGGACGGATCGCCCTTGAGCGCGGCGAACAGACCGAGCAGTTCGCCCCGGCGCCGCAGGTCGGCCAGCCGGAGCCAGACGTACGCATGCTTGCTCCGGTCGCCTTCGTCGCCGAAATGGAACGTGCCGATGCCGCCGTCCGCCGCGGCGTAGATCGTCTCCAGATAGACGTCCGGCAGTTTGTCCAGTACTGGCAGTTGTCCCAGCGAAGCGTCGCCCGTTCGCCGGCGGTACGCCGCTTCGAACACGAAGAAATTGCCAAGCGCATAATCCAGATAGCCCATCGTCTCGGCGTAATCGCCGTCCGGGCCAAAATTCGGCGCCTTGTTCTGCAGCACGCTGCCGGGATAAGCGAACCATTCGCGTACGCCTTCCGCGATCGTATGCAGCGCTTCTTCCGCATGCGGCACGCGGTGTTGAAGCGTCAGCAGCAGCAGGCCGGCCGCCGATACGCAGACAATCCACCAATTATGGCCCATTGTGTCAAGCGCATGGATCTTGTCGGCCGGATGCAGCCAGTCGCTGTACAGCGGCAGATACGCTTTAATGTACAGCGCCGCTTCGATCCGCTCCCGTTCCTCCGGCGCGCACGACGTCCGCACCGCTTCGTACGCCGACGCCAGATACGTCCCGATGTCCGCCGTCCACAGGTCGGACTGCCGGCCGCCGCCGCTCTGATACGTCCAGCACTCTTCTTCGACGATCAGCGCGATCAATCCGCGCACGAGCGCTTCCGCTTCGGCGCTGCCGGTCATGCGGGCGTAGAATGCAAGGTTCTGCGCTTCTTTGGCCAACTGGCGCACTTCGTTGCCGAGCGTAAACCGCTTGCTGCCGCCGTGCGTCCGCCAGCGCTGCCGCAGCGTATCTACCCGCTCCCGCGCCGCTGTCAGCCAATCGGCATCCCGCGCGGCCATCTTGGCCGCATATACGGCCCAGCCCCGCCGCATCGCCGGCTCCGCTGCGATCAGCCGCCTTGTCCGTTCAAGCGTGTCTTCGTCGTATACAAGCATGCTGGCGTCCTCCCGCAAGCGGCTCCGGCGCGATATTTTCGCCCGGAGCCGTTTTTTGGCCCAAGCTTGCGCTCCGGCCTTATTCGAACTTCATCGTGTACAGCTGCTCCATGAAGATCCATGAATCTTTGTTGTCTTGATACCATTTGGCGTACCAGTCTTCGAGCGCCGGCCCGCCGGACGCGTCCCACGATTTTTGGACGTCCGCCACGCCCTGGTCGACGCTGTAGCCGCTGCCGCTGACGACCGCTTTGGCCATCGTGTCGTTCATGGTGTTCCAGCCGTCGTTGAATGTCGTCGTCATCGCCTTGTCGAGCGACGGACGGAACTTGGCGTGCGTGAAGCCGGGGTGCGGATGCGCCGGATCGAGGTAGAGTTTGTCCATCTCGGCCGCGATCGCGAGCCATTCCCGGTCGACCGGATCTTTGGAGTCCAACTGCCGTCCATCGACATTGCCGCTATCGAGAATATATTTGGGCATAAACATCCGGTAATCGTTCAGATAACCCATTTCCGTTTCGTTTTTCTGCTCGTCGATCGGTTTGATCGTGTCGCCTTCCCGGGTGTAATGCTCGCCTTCCACGCCATTGGTCAGCGTCTCGACAGTAGACGGCTTCACCATGAAGTCGATATAGTCCATGACCGCTTCCGGGTTTTTCGTATTCGCGTTGACCGCGCCCGTGATCTGGATCGAAGGATTGAAGTCCGGGCCGAACCGGCCAAATTGACTTTCCGGGAACGCCATCGCCGTAATCTTCGCGTTGGGATCGGTATTTTTGAGCGTATCGAAGTTTTTGCTGATGACCGACCGGTACGCCAGATAGATGCCGAGTTTGCCGCTGGCGAAGTCCTGCTCGGCTTTTTGCCCGTTTTTGTCCGAGAGGAAGTCTTTGTCCACGATGCCGTTCTCGAACAGCTTCTTCTTGAAATCGTAAGCCGGCTTGATCCGGTCGAACTGGCGCACCAGCTGTCCGTCTTCGATAATGAACATCTCGTTCTGGAACATCGCGTCGACGTAGAACGAAGCGAACTGGCTGAGGTTCATGCCGAACGTGTCTTTGACGCCGTTGCCGTCCGGGTCCTTATTCGCAAAAGCATCGGCGACCGCATACAGTTCGTCGACCGTCTGCGGCACTTCGAGGCCCAACTTGTCGAGCCAATCCTGCCGGATCACCATCGCGCCGAGCACTTCCGGCTTCGTCACCATGCCGATTCCGTACAGTTTGCCGTCCGGCTTCGTACCGAGGGTACGCAGCGCCGGCACTTTCTCGAGCAGCGCTTTGTATTCGGTACTGCCGCTCTCGATCAGCTCGTCCAGCGGCAGCAGCTGCTTCTGCGTCCAGAGCGAGTTCAGGAAGTCGGTATCGTATTCCAGCACGAGGTCGGGCGCGTCGCCGGAAGCGAACAGCATACTGTATTTTTGCTGCGACTCGTTGCGGGGAATCGGCACGAACTCGACGTCGACCGGGCCGTTTTCGTCGATCCATTTCGTCCAGCGGTTATCCGCGTACGTCCCTTCTTCTTTGGGAATCTGGCCCCGGTCGTAGATCGAGACGCTGATGGCGTCTTTGCCTGCGCCTGACGCACCGTTCGCCGCCTGCTTCTGATCCGACCCGCAGCCGCTTAGCACCAGCGCCAGCGCCGTCGCGGCCGCAAGTCCGCTCCTCATGATTCTGCCCCTTTTTTTCGCGTTCATGTCTTTGCCCCTCTCTTGTGTGAAGTTTCGGATAGAAGGTTTGCGACCGTTCAGCCTTTGACCGAACCGATCAGCATTCCTTTGACGAAATACTTTTGCAAAAACGGATACACAAGCAGCATCGGTAGGATCATGACGACGATGCCGGCGGAACGGATCGACTCGGGCGTCAGTTTGCGGAACGCGTCGGGGTCGAGCATCGCCATTTCCGCCATCAGCGATTGGCTCTGGATCATGTTCTGCACGAGCACCGACAGATTGAACCGATCCGGGTCGTTGATATAGATCAGCACGTTGAAAAAGGAATTCCAGTGCGCCACTCCGTAGAACAGTGCGATGGTCGCGATAACCGGAATCGACAGCGGCAGCACGATTTGCAGAATGATGCGCCATTCGCCGCTGCCGTCGATCCGGGCGGCGTCTTCGAGTTCTTCCGGAATATTTTCAAAAAAAGACTTCAGCACGAGCAAATTGTAGACGCTGATCAGCCCCGGCAGCCATAACGCCCCGTAATTGCCGACCAGCCCAAGCGATTTGGCCAGCAGGTAGTTCGGAATCAGTCCCGCCGTGAACAGCATCGTGAACACGATCGCAAGCGTCAACATCCGCCGGGCGTAGAAATGTTTGCGCGACAGCGGATACGCGGCGAGAATGGTGAACCCCATGTTCAGCGCGGTGCCGACGATCGTAATGACCAGACTGTTGCGAAACGCGCCGACGACGTTCGTATCTTCGATCAGCTTGCCGTAAGCCGTCCAGGTGAAGTCCCGCGGCCACAGCCCGACTTGACCGAGCGTGATCGCTTCGCTGCCGCTGAGCGACAGCGCCACGATATGGATGATCGGCAGCAGGCAGCTCAGCGCGGCCAGCGCCAAAATCAAATAATTGATGCCATAAAACACTTTTTCGCCGCGAGTGTCTTTCATGGGCCTATTCTCCTCTCGTCTGCGTACTTGCGTCCGCCGGACCCCGCTGCGCCGCTTACCATAATCCGCGTCCCGAACGCCGGGCGATCCCGTTGACGAGCAGGACGAGCGTCAGCCCGATCAGCGATTCGAACAGTCCCATCGCCGTCGCGTAGCTGAACTGCCCGGAACCGAGGCCGACTTTGTAATTCCAGGTGCTGATTACTTCCGCCACGTTGACGACGACCGCGTTTTGCAGCACGTACACCTGATCGAAGCCGACGTCCATTACATTGCCGATATTCAGAATGAACATGAGCACGATCGTCGGCATCAACCCGGGCAGCGTAATATGGCGGATCTGCTTCCATTTGCCCGCCCCGTCCATCCCCGCCGCTTCGTACAGGCTCGGATCGATCGACGTCAGCGCGGCCAGATAGATGATCGCCGACCAGCCCGCCCCTTTCCAGATGCCCGAAGCGACGAAGATCGAGATCCACGAACCTTCATTGAACAGAAACGGATATGTTTGGCCGGTCAGCCGCTCCAGCACGTTGTTGACGAAGCCGGTCTCGATCGAGAACAGCATCAGCACGAGCCCGCCCACGATGACCCAGTTGAGAAAATGCGGAAGATACAGCAGCGTCTGCGCCCAGCGTTTGAACCACGAGCGCCGCACTTCGTTGAGCAGAATCGCCAGGATGACCGGAAAAGGAAACCCGACAAACACGCTCAGCGCGCTCAGTACGAGCGTGTTGCGGATAATGCCCAGCGTGTCCGGATTTTGGAACAGGTATCTGTAGTTGTCGAAGCCGACCCACGGACTGCCGAGCAGGCCGTCGGCGAAGTTGTACTCTTTGAACGCGATCACGAACCCGAACATGGGCACGTATTTGAAAAGAACGAAAAAAACGACGATCGGCAAAAACATGATCAACAGCGGTTTGTTCATGTTCCAGCGTCTTCGCCGGCCCAGCGCGCTTTGTTCGTTCAGGCGGCTCTTCTTGTCCGCGCCTTTGCGCGCCCCGATGTTCAGGCTGCCCATCTGCTCACCTCCGGTTGGAATGGGATGACGTTTCACGCTTATGGTAAGCGCTTACTTTTTGCTGCACCCCAACTGTACCGAACACGGAAATGTTCGGCAATCGTCAGCTTTCGAGAGCGTAACGTTTTTTGCGATCGGGGTGTTGAATTCGAGTATGGACAGTGAGGAAGCTTGCAGCGGCGCGGGATTCACGTTTTTTGACGGGGTTTCGATTTTTGCTGCATCCAACCCAGATCCAGAACTATTCCGTTCTTATAGGTAACCTGAATAATATCCTGCTTGAAAGACCACACTTTATTTGCCGGCTGCTCCGAAGGTTCCAAATCTTCCACGAAGTCGAAATCGTTCAAACCTACTTTTCCTGTTTTAAAATCAAAAGTTTTCATCGCTTCGGTTTATCTCCTTGTCTTTGTTTGGAATAGCGTATGCCACTTCTTGGCACGATTCTGGCGGTAGCGGTAAAAATACGCTCGCGGAAGAATCACTTCATTCCTGTACGCATACCTCTCGATAAAATCGTTGTATTTTCCCTTATAAGACGCATTCACGCCCTCCATAAAAAGGCTTCTGTTCCCTTCTTTTATTGAACATTTTTCCGGCTAAACCACTTCAAATTCATGCTCCGCTTCTGTCATTTTCATCAGAATCGAATACATATACTCCATGCATTCTTCATACCAAGAGAAACATCCTTCCAAAGACAGTTCGGTTTGCAACTCGTTGTGGAAAACGTTCAAAAACAATTTCCTGTCCAGAATCAAGTGCTGCTTGTCTTTGACACATTCAAAACCTAGCCGGGCAAAAAAGGTCCGGATCGAAGAAAACGTCTCAAACTCGGGCTTGTGGGAATCAAACCTTATTTTGATATAAAAGCTTTCCATGCCCATAGGGTTTCTCCTCCTTATTCGACAATTCGTGTTCTTGGCCGACTTTTCCGCTCCAACCCAAAAAAACTGCCCGGGATGCTCAGGCATCATCGGACAGTTTTGTAGGATTCGATCTCGATTATTCGATGGTGATGATTCAATCGGCAGGTCTTACGACTTGAACGATTTCACTTCGCTTTTGATGTCGGAAGCTGCGGAAGTCGCTTCGTCTTTGAACTCGCGTACAACGTCCACGGACTCCTGCAGGATGCCTTTGACTTCCTGACCTTTTTCCTTCAGCTCCTGGCTGCGTTCGTTCAGGACTGCGCCCTGCTCTTTGAGCAGATTAACGGTATTCATGAACTTGTCTTTCAGGGAAGCTCCTTCTTGCGCGGCGACGAGTACGGCCAGGCCGGCTCCGATCAATGCTCCGGCTACCGCACCGACGATAATTGCGTTATTTTCCGAGTTTGTAGTTGCCATGGTTTGTTGCTCCTCTCAGCTATTCGAATAGGCTTGCTGCATCGCTTCTCCTTTACGTATTACCCACTCTTCGCCGTTTTGCTCTCCTGTTCGCAATTTTATTCCAGTTCGTTACGTCGCGCGGCTTCGGATGCGGTACTCGCCGGGGGTGGCGGAGACGATTTTTTTGAATGCCCGGCTAAAAGACATGTAGTTCGCGTAGCCGACCCTCGTCGCGATCTCCCGGATCGGATCTTCCGTGTCGCGCAGCAAAGCCTGAGCCGCTTCGACACGAATGCCCGCCAGATAGTCGACGAAGTTTTGCCCGAATGCGTCTTTGAACAGCCGGCTCAAGTAGCTTGCGCTGAGCCCGAACCGGTCGGCGATCGAAGACAACGACAGATCGGGATCGATGTAGTTGGCGTCGATAAACGCGCGGACTTCCTGCAGCGTTACATGGCTGCTCCGGCTCTCGCGCAGCAGCTTCAGCCGGACGGCGTATTCGCTGAGCAGACTGCGCACGGACGTCTCCAGTTCGTCCAGCGTATCGAAATGCTCCAGCGCCGCGCCCAGTCTTGGCGCGGCTTCGCCGTGCCACAGCTCTTTCGCTTCGCCGGGCAGCTCCATCATCTCGCGCAGCAGTTGATACGCCAGCACGTTCATGAGGCCGGACAAATCGTCTTTGGGCAGCGGCGCGGCGCGCAGCCCGCCGAGCAGCTCTTCCAGGCGATCCCTCCACTGCGGCTCCCCGAGCCGGTAGGCGCGGGCGAGCTCGCGGATCGTGCGCAGCACGCCGTACAGGTCGGCGGCTGCGCCGCGGTGCAGATCGCGTCCGACGAGGACCCGCGCGCCGCCGAGCGACGATTTGTAGCCGATCGCTTCGACCGCTTCGCGGAAGCCGCGGGCGATGCCGGCCGGCGAGTCGAACGCGCCTCCCAGCGCAACGGTCACCGTGCAGTGCAGATGCGCCGCGATCCAGGCGATCAGCTCTTCCGCGATCGCCGACGCGGCGCCTACGGCGTCGGGCGCTTCGCCGGGGCTCCGCTGCCGCGGCTGCACCGGCAGGCGCAGCAGCAGGCCGAGCCGGCCGCCGGGCAGCCATTCGGCCCAGAGCCAGGCGCCGCGCGCCGCCGCAAGCTCGGCC
>NZ_VPFK02000041.1:0-97073 GCF_008634075.2 Saccharibacillus sp. WB 17
CTGCGAGTTTCGCTTGAAATGTTGACGCCTAGTCAACATTCCCCATCTTACTCGCGAATTCCGCCCAAACCGCTAACCCCTCCCCCACATAGAAGACTCCTCCCTTCCCCCTTGCGCTTTCTCCCCCTTTTTTTTCCTACGCAAATGGGGCAAAGCCGCGCTCCTTCCGGAAGACGCGTCCTTACCCCTTGCCCCGTTATTTTTACAGGTTAACCGTCACGCTGCCGCCGGCAGGCGTCAGCAGCAGGCCTTGTTCGCCGGCTTCATGCGAAGCGCCGTCCACGCCGGATACTTCGGAGATGCCGCGCAGCACGAGCTTCACGTTCTGTCCGCCCGATACGCTAATCTTGATCTCGCTGCCGCTGCGTACGGCCGAAGCTTCAACGACCGTCTTCGCGTCGAGGCCGATGATGTTCGCGGAAGCGGTCTTGCCGTCTTCCAGACCGAACAGATGCAGCGTCACGCCGTCGGCGTAGTCGTAATCCGGCTTGCTGTCCTGGCCGCCGACAGCCAGCAGCGTGCCTTCTCTGACGAAGACCGGCAGGCTCATGAAGTCGTAGTTTTCGCTGTACCAGCGTCCGCCCTGCTTCGTCTGGCCGTCCAGCAGACCTGTCCACGTGCCCGCAGGCAGATAGTAGGTCACGTCGCCCTGCTCGTTGAAGATCGGAGCGACGAGAATCGAATCGCCGAACATGTACTGGAGGTCCAGCGGTCCGCAGGTCGGATCTTCCGGGAACTCCAGGAACATCGGACGCATCATCGGAATGCCGCGTTCCGCTGATTCCGCCGCCTGGTTGAACAGGTACGGCATGAGCGAGTTTTTGAGCTTCGTGAACTTGCGCAGCACGTCGACCGCTTCGTCGTCGAACAGCCAAGGCACGCGGTACGAGTCGCTGCCGTGCAGACGGCTGTGCGAAGACAGCAGGCCGAACTGTACCCAGCGTTTGTAGACGTCGGCCGGAGCCGTCTGCTCGAAGCCGGAGATGTCGTGCGACCAGAAGCTGAAGCCGGATACGCCGAGCGACAGGCCGCCGCGCAGACTTTCCGCCATCGACTCGTACGTCGACGAGCAGTCGCCGCCCCAGTGAACCGGGAACTGCTGGCCGCCGACCGTAGCCGAACGGGCGAACAGCGCCGCTTCGTTTTTGCCGAGTTTGTTCTCCAGCACTTCGAAGACCGCTTTATTGTATTGGAACGTGTAGTAGTTGTGCATTTTGACCGGATCGGAACCGTCGAAGTAGACGACGTCTTCCACCGGGATTCTCTCGCCGAAGTCGGTCTTGAAGCAGTCTACGCCTTGATCGACCAGTTCTTCGAGCTTGCCCTGATACCATTTCACCGCGGCCGGGTTCGTGAAGTCCACGATGCCCATGCCTGCCTGCCACATGTCCCACTGCCACACGCTGCCGTCTTTGCGCTTGAGCAGGTAGCCGTTCTCCATGCCTTCTTCGAACAGGATCGATTTTTCCGCGATGTAAGGGTTGATCCAGACGCAGATTTTCAGTCCTTTGTCCTTGAGACGCTTGAGCAGGCCCGCCGGGTCCGGGAACACGTCTTTGTCCCATTCGAAGTCGGTCCACTGGTATTCTTTCATCCAGAAGCAGTCGAAGTGGAATACGGACAGCGGCAGGTCGCGTTCGCTCATGCCGTCGACGAAATGGTTGACCGTTTCTTCGTCGTAGTTCGTCGTGAACGAAGTCGTCAGCCACAGCCCGAACGTCCAGGCCGGCGGAAGCGCCGGTTTGCCGGTCAGCTTCGTGAAGTTGTCGAGCACGTCTTTCGGATTTTCGCCGCCGATGATGAAGTATTCCAGCGTTTCGCCTTCCACGCTGAACTGCACTTTGGACACGTTCTCCGAAGCCACTTCGAACGATACTTTTTCCGGATGGTTCACGAACACGCCGTACCCTTTGTTGGACAGGTAGAACGGGATGTTTTTGTACGACTGCTCGCTGCTTGTGCCGCCGTCTTCGTTCCAGATATCGACCGTTTGGCCGTTTTTCACGAACGGGGTAAAGCGCTCGCCCAGACCGTACACGTATTCGCCCATGCCCAGATCGAGCTGTTCGCGGAAGTACGTCTTGCCGGCCGCTTTGTGCTCGATATGCGCCGCGCGGCGGAACGCGCTGCCGGTCAGGCGGCGGCTGCCGTAATGGAATTCGCTGGCGAAGCCGGTGTTGCGGTTGATGCTGACTTTGAGCTCGCCGCTTTGCAGCGCCAGCAGCTCGTCGTTATTTGTAATCTGTACGTTCGTCTCCGAGCCGTACAGTTCGAATTCGGGTGTCTGTTTCACGCCGCCGGCGTGGCGGTTCAAGCGGACGCGGATCACGTTCGGCATCGGCGAGCTGTACGTCGCTTTGAGCAGCGTCGCGTTCAGCGTGTCGCCGCGTTTTTCCACTTTTTTCGTAGCGGCGTATACGGTGAAGGAATCGTCCTTCTGTACCACGTCGCGGATGTCGACCGGATTTTGCAGATTGTATCCGTCGCGGACCATCCAATATCCATCAGTAAATTTCATGCGTAAAATCCCCCTTGGCAGTGTCGAATGTCCTCGGCGCCGTTGTACGATCGCCGTGACTACAGTTATAATGATATTGATCTTTATATGAATTTTCTTCCGTTATTTTGATCTAAAGTATCGTTATTTTGATCTTTTTCCTGCTTGAACTCTTTGTAATCCCCACATTTTGGAAACGACTTCATATTTGGCGGCATGCCGCCTTGCGAAGGAGGCGAAGCCGATGGACCGCGCTTTGCTCAAAGAAGAACGCATACACGGCAATCCGATGTATCCGGTCAGCGTCTACGTCATGGAAGACCTGGATTACACGACGATCATGGATTCCCATTGGCACGAAGAAATGGAGTTCACGATCGTGACGCGCGGCACGATCCGGTTCCAGATCGGCACGGAGTATTACGAAGTGTCGCAGGGCGAAGCGATGTTCGTCCACGGCGGCGAGCTGCATGCGGGCCACCGGGTCGGCGACGAACCGTGCGCGTTCGCGGCGGTCGTGTTCGACGGGGATTTTCTGTCCAGCCGGGGCTACGACGCGCTTCAGGAACGGTTTATCGAACCTCTGCTGCAAAAAAAATCGCTCCCGCCTTCGCATCTGACCGGACGCGAAGACTGGGAGCGCGATATTCTGGGGTTGATTGCGGCCATCATCTCGGACAACGAACGTTCCGTGCCCGCTTACCAGCTGATGACCAAAGCCCGGCTGTACCAGATCTTCGCGCTGCTGCAGCAGCATATGCGCGAAAACGTCCCGGCGGCGGCCGGGGGCGACGTCGAGAAGATCGAACGGCTCAAAAAAGTGCTCGGCCATATGCACCACCATTACCCGTCCCCGATCAAGCTCGGCGACCTGGCGGGCCTGCTCAATATGAGCGAAGGACACTTCTGCCGTTTTTTCAAAAGCATGGTGCATAAAAGTCCCGTCGATTACCTCAACCGCTACCGGACCCAGCAGGCGTGCCGACTGCTCGAGAACAGCGGCCACAAAATCGTGGAGATCGCGATGGAAGTCGGATTCGACAGCCTGAGCTATTTCATCTCCGTGTTCAAGCAGCACCAGGGCTGCACGCCGTCGCAGTACCGCAAGCGTCTCAAAGCGGCCGCGGACGCTTCCCGTTCGCCGACATTTTCCCGGATCGAACCGGCGGCCGGCGGCCGTGCAGCGCAATCGCCCGGCGCAAAAAGTCGCGGAAGCGGCCCGCTTGCCTTGCCGTCATCCTGACGGGCGGGGCGGCTGTTGCCGCGCGCCTGAATCCGCTCCTGCACCGATGCACGGGTTCACGCTTGAATCCATGCAGAGGCGAGAGCCGGAGCAGCCCGGTTTACGAATCGCGCCGGTTCAGGCCGGCTTCCGCCTGCGCGCCGCGCACGTCGTACAGGCCGGGGTCCACGCCGCCGACGAACGGGCTCGGTTCGCCTTCCGCGTACAGATGCAGCACGTGCATCGCCCGCGTACAGGCGGTGTAGAACAGCTTGCGTTCGGATTCGCGCGCGTAGCGGTCGGCCGACGCGTTGTACAGCAGCGCCGCGTCGAACTCGACGCCTTTGGCGAGGTAGGCCGGCACGATGACCGTGCCTTTCTCGAATGCCGGCGTGTTCTTCGTAATGAGCCGCGTGTCCAGCCGGCCCTGCAGCCGCTTGTGCAGCTCGACGCATTCGCTCTGCGTTTTGCAGATGATGGCGATATAGTCGAGCCCGCGTTCGCGCAGCTCCCCGATATCGTCGATCAGCGCCGCTTCCATCGCTTCGGCCGATCCGGCTTCGAACCGGCGCAGCACCGGCTTGTCGCCGCTGCGGGTGAACGGCAGGATGTCTTCGCCTTCCGGCAGCATCGCTTTGGTGAATTCGGTAATCTCGCGCGTCGAACGGTAGCTGCGGGTCAGGCGCAGCACCATGCTTTCGTCGCGTCCGTACAGATTCAGCAGCGGATCGTAATCGTCCAGCGCCGAGTCATGGCCGTAAATCGCCTGATTGAGGTCGCCGAGCGCCGTCATCCGGGCACGCGGGAACAACCGCTTGAGAAATTCGAGCTGGAACGGCGTGTAATCCTGAACTTCGTCGACGATGACGTGGCGGATCGCCGTGTTCGTAATGAAGCCCTGCAGCAGCTCGCGCAGCAGCAGCAGCGGGGTCGCGTCTTCGAACATCAGCTCCGACTTGGCGAGGCGGTCGAGCGTCTGGCGCGAGAACTCGTGCCACAGCGCCGGCAGCGGACGTCCGCCGGACAGGCTCGCGAACAAAACCTCGTCTTTGTACAGCTTGCGGTACATGCCTTTGACGTCGACGAAGCGCTGGCGCTTGATCCATTTGCGGACCGGCTTCAGCCAGTCGTTGACGATCATGCGCGCGGCCGCTTCGTGCTGCTGATCGAAGTCGTCGAACGTGTCGGCAGCTCCTTTTTGCTTGCGGCGCATCAAATTGTAGGCCCGGTGCAGGGCGCTTGAATCGAGCAGTTGGATCTGTTCGTCGACCCACTCTTCTTCTCGCTGGCTTTTGCCGTATTCGCTCACCTGCTTCAGCAGCCACTTGCCCATCTGCTCGATCCGGCTCGGAATCTTGACCGTGCGATCGAAATCGTAGAACCGGCGGCGCATGTCTTCGGCCGAGACGATCTCGCGTCCCTGGAAGCGGATCGGGCGGAACATCATGCCCTGCTCCGACAAGTATTCGCGGTAGGCGCGAATCACTTCCAGATAATCCAGCGACGACTTGTAGCGGATACCGGCCAGCCTCGCTTCGTACGCCCCGTCTTGCGACGTATCGCCGCCAAGCAGGTATTCCAGTTGGTCGAATGCGTCTTCGAGCTCGAATTCGCGGCCGATCCGCCGTTCCAGATACGACTGGAACGTCGTCTGGAGCATGTTTTCTTCGCCGAGCTCCGGCAGTACCGTCGAGACGTAGCTGTTGAACAGCGAGTTCGGCGAGAACAGCACCAGCTGGTCCGCGCTCAGCGTATCGCGGTAGCGGTAGAGCAAATAAGCGACCCGCTGCAGCGCAGCCGACGTCTTGCCGCTGCCTGCCGCGCCCTGCACGACCAGCAGCCGGCTCTGTTCGTTGCGGATAATCGCGTTTTGTTCCCGCTGGATCGTCGAGACGATACTTTTCATCCGGTCGTCCGCGCTCTGGCTGAGCACTTCCTGCAGCAGCTCGTCGCCGATCGTCATCCCCGTATCGAACATGACCCGGATCTTCGCGTCGCGGATCACGTATTGACGCTTGAGCTCCATCTCGCCTTCGACGCTGCCTCCCGGCGTGCGGTAAGCGACGTCGCCCGGCGCGCCGTCGTAATACAGGCTGGAGATCGGCGCTCGCCAATCGTAGATCAGGAAATCCTGCTCGTTGTCGTCCAGCAGCGAAGCGATGCCGAGATAGATCGGCTCGGACGCCGCATCGGAACTTTCGCGAAAATCGATCCGGCCGAAATAAGGCGAATTTTTGAGCCGGCGCAGCTTGCCCAGTTGGGAATACGCGCGCTTGTGGCCGAATTCCCGCTCCGCCAGTACCTGCGACTGCTGCCGCATGCTCGTCGACGTCTCGCCGAGATCGTCCGGTTCGGCAAAGTTCATCGTGACTTCGTCCCAAAATTCTTTGCGCAGCCCGACGACGTCGCCGCGCATTTCGCCGACTTGTGCTTCAAGCCCGCGTATGCGGCGAGCGATCTTGTCCGTAACGTCGTCAACGCGCGCTTGTTCCCGTTGCCATTCCTGATCCGTCGTGTCCATATGTCCATCCCCTTTTGCCTATTGGTCTTCCCCTATTTATTTTATGCCCATTTTACCCGATTTTACCGGTCGGCGTATTCCCTAAAAATCTCAAGCGACAGAAAAAAGGAAGGAGCGCCGGACATCCGGACTTCCTTCCCTGTGTGATTCGGATGAATGCAACTACTCCTATTACTATTACCCCGGGCTTTTTTCCATAAACGGATTTGAACGAAGCGGAGCCGCCGGCCGGCTCATTTAACTACGCCAGTTTTTGGGATTCAGCCGCTGCAGCAGCGGTTTCTTGCGGCTGCGCCCGCTGTCGCCGTAATGCTCGACGAGGCGATTCAGCCGCTCCAACTGGTAACCGTAGGCATGGATCTCCGCCGCGACGATCGTCAGGCGCAGCGTGCTGCCTTCCTGCTGCTGCAAATATTCTTTCATCGCGGTGGCAAACTGTTCGTTCTCTTCTTCGAGGTTGAGCCACGGCTGGTCGTCCGGCTTCAGCTTGCCTTCGAATTTCAGCAGCACGTGTTCATGGTATTTGATCATTGATTCCAGCTGTTGGTCGAACAGCTGATCGAGCCGAAACGTGCGCGCCGTCGGAAAATAGTGCTCTTCGACCGCCTGCACCACTTCGCTGCCTTTGCTCAGCGTGCGCAGCATCTGCTTGTAGACGACCAGATGCCGGCTCTCGGTGTAGGACGGACGTTTGCGCTTATGCTGGTCTTCTTCGAGCAGATTATACTTTTCCGTCAGCGACTGGATCGATCCTTCGAGCGCTTTCTGCTCGTCGCGGAACACACTCTCCTTGATCTCGTCCGATACGGCGGTGCGCATAAGCAGCGACAGCTGCGTGAACGTCGACTGGATCTGCCCGATAAACTGCTCGCGCGGCTTCGGCGGCAGAACAAGCACGTTGACGATAAACGCCGCAAAAATGCCGATGACGCTGATCAGGAACCGGTTGAGCGCAAAATCCCACTGTCCGGAAGCTTCCATGACGGCAATGACCGTTACGAGCGTCAGCCCGATCGTATCGGCGCGCTTGATTTTGAGACAGATCATGATGACGACGATGCAGGTCAGCCCGACCGCGATCGGTTCGCTGGACAGCAGCCGGCCCGCCGTAACGGCGATAGCCGCCCCCAGCGTGTTGGTGAGCAGCTGATCCAGAAAATACGTCCACGATTTGTAGATCGTGGGCTGCATGGCAAAAATGGCCGCGATCGCGGCGATGACGGGCGGCGTCAGATTAAGCAGCATCGTCAGATAGAGCGCCAGGGTGACCGCGATCCCCGTTTTGAGCATGCGTGCGCCGAAATTCACGCCTATTCCTCCTTTGTTCGTCCGCGTCGAACCTGCGACAGCCCAAACACCCGGCCTGTTCGTTCCGATAGGTCCGACCGCTCTTTCGTTGCGTGCATGCCCCCTATTACCCGCTTTGGGAGCAAAATGATCCATGATGGAGGGGCAAGGCCCGATTCCTTAGTATAACGCCCGGACCCCGTTCGCGCAAAGTCCGGACGCAAAAAAAGGGACCGCCGCGCCGTGTGGCGCCTGCGGTCCAACATATATATTGCAAGGGGGGGTTGTAGATATAGTTTACCCAACAAAGCTTAAGACAAGCTGAAAAACAGATTTCAATTATGTTACAATGAGTTGCCATGAATAGATTAACGTACGAAAACATGCCTGTATCTATCATCGAACGACTTAATGAACGACTTAACGAAGGAGAAGAATTCCGTTGAGCCAAAAAACATCCATATACGAAACGATCGAGCTGTGCCTGCTGGCCGGCAAAATCATGCTGCAAAGCGGCGCGGAGACGTACCGGGTCGAAGACACGATGGTGCGGATCGCGACCGCTTTCGGGCTGACCGAAAGCCACAGCTACGTGACGCCTACCGTGCTGATCTTCTCGACCAGCGGCGAACAGCCGGCCAAGCTGATCCGGATCGAGGAACGGACGACCGATTTGCACAAAATCGCCGAAGTCAACGCCGTATCGCGCCGTATCGCGTCGGGCGAACTTGCCGCTCCCGAAGCGAAAGCGCTTCTGCTGCAAGCCGAAGCGGCCGCTCCGAACTATACGCTGACCGTCCAGATTCTGGCCGCCGCCCTGACAAGCGGCTGCTTCCAGATCATGTTCGGCGGCAGCTGGCCGGACTTTCCGGCCGCTTTTATCGCGGGCGGCGCCGGCTTCGCCGCTTCCGTCTGGCTGCACCGCATCGTGCAGGTCAAATTTTTCGCCGAATTTTCGGCCGCGCTGCTCGTCGGCCTGCTCGCCCTGCTGTTTATCTGGGCCGGCTTCGGCCGCGAATTCGACCGGATCGCCGTCGGCTCCGTCATGCCGCTTGTCCCGGGCCTGCTGATCACGAACGCGCTCCGCGATCTGATGGCCGGCCACCTCGTCTCCGGCATATCCAAAGGCGCCGATGCGTGCCTGACCGCGTTCGCGATCGGGGCGGGCATCGCCGTCGCGCTTATCTTTTTCCATTAGAGTAGGAGGACAACGTTGATGTGGGCTCATTTCCTGACCAGCTTTTTCGCCGCGGCCGCGTTCGTGATCTTGTTCAACGCCCCGAAAAAATCGCTGTTTCACTGCGGCCTGGTCGGCATGCTCGGCTGGGTGCTGTACGTCTTCATCCGCGGCGAGATCGGCGAAGCGCCGGCGACGCTGGCCGCTTCGCTGCTCGTCGGCATCCTGTGCCAGCTGTTCGCCAAAATCTACCGCACGCCCGTCATCATCTTCAGCGTCGCGGGCGTCATTCCGCTCGTCCCAGGCGGCATGGCCTACAACGCCATGCGCCGCTTCGTGGAGAACCGGTACGACGAAGCGCTCCAGATCGGCGCGCAGACGCTGATGATCGCGGGCGCGATCGCGGCGGGACTCGTGCTGTCGGAAGTGTTGAACCAGATGCTGCGCCGCCGGAGCGCGATCAAGTCCTGATCCAGCCATAATCAAGTCAAGACCAAGCCAAGATCCGGTCAAGACCAAGCGACAACGTCCTGCGCAATCGGCAGGAACGGCGTCGCTTTTTTGTGCGCCGCCTGTCGTTCGCCCGCAGTCGTTCGACTTCGATCGTTCAACCTTGCGGGGCGCGTACGGAGGCTGCATACGGCGGGGCGGCTTCGCCCGGAGCGGCGCAGGAAAAGACGCGGACCGGCGTCGTTTTGAATCCGGGCATTTTGCAATGCGGATCAAGCTCCGGCAGGGTCGCCCGGTTGACGTTCTGCACGCCGCCCCAGTGCATCGGAGCGAATACCGTATCGGCCCGAATCTTGGACGTCAGGCGGCTGCGCGCGTAAAATTCGCCAGCTGCGGACTCGATCCGCACCCATTCGCCGTCGCGCACGCCGAGCTTCTTCGCGGCCGACGGGTGCAGCTCCAGAAAAGCGGCCGCTTCCCGCGCTTCAAGCACGGGACTGCGGTGGGTCTGCACGCCCGTCAAGTAGTGAGGCAGCACCCGCCCGTTGGTCAGAATGAGCGGGTAGTCGGGCGAGACGGACTTGGACGGTGCCGATGCCGTCTGCGGCGGTGCGGAGAAGACGGCCCGGCCGTCCGCGTGGGCGAAGTCCTGTTCGAACATCAGCCCGCTGCTGCGCTCTTCTTCGCCGCACGGCCAGTAGACGCCTTCTTCCCGGCGCAGCCGCTCGTACGTGATGCCGGAATAATCGGCCAGTCCGCCGCGGCTGGCCCGCCGCAGCTCGTCGAAGATCGCTTCGGCAGACGGGAAACGGAACCTTTCCCCCTGTCCGAGCCCGTGCGCGATTTCGCACAGGATATCCCAATCGTCGCGCGCTTCGCCGACTGCCGGGCTCACCGCTTCGCGCAGCAGCACCCGCCCTTCCAGATTTGTCAGCGTGCCCGCATTTTCCAGATAAGAAGTCACCGGCAGTACGATATCGGCCAGCAGCGCCGTCTCGGACAAGAACAGATCCGCCACGATCAGCCCGTCCAGCTTCGCCAGACCTTCTTCGACGAGAGCCACGTTCGGATTGGACACGACAGGATTCGAGCCCATCACGAACAGCGTCCGGATCTCGGACCGGTGAATCTTCTCCATCATCTCGTAAGCCGATACGCCGGCTCCGGGTATCCGTTCGGGTTCGACGCCCCAGACCGAAGCGATATAAGCCCGGTCTTCGGCATTTGTGATAGAGCGGTAGCCCGGCAGCTGGTCCGCTTTTTGCCCATGCTCGCGGCCGCCCTGCCCGTTGCCCTGCCCGGTCACGGCGCCGTACCCGCAGCCGGGCCGCCCGATTTTGCCTGTGGCCAACACCAGATTCAGAAATTCGCGCACAGCCAGATGGCCGTCCGTCTGCTGTTCGACGCCCCGGGCCGTCAGAATCATCCCGGTCGAACCCCGGCCGTACAGCAGCGCCGCCTGCCGGATCGAAGCTTCGTCCACCCCGCAGACCGCCGCCGTCTGGGCCAGCGTCATCTGGCCGAGCGTCCGCTTCTGCAGCTCTTCGAAGCCCCGGGTACGGCCGGCGATAAACGCTTCGTCGATCAGTCCTTCTTCGATCAGCACTTTTAGCATGCCTGCCGCAAGCGCCGCATCCGTGCCTGGCCGCACAGGCAGATGCAGATCGGCGGCGGCCGCGGTAGCCGTCGAGCGGGGATCGATGACGATGATCGCAGCGCCGTTCTCGCGGGCGCGGTTGAAGTAAGGCATAAGCGTCGGCTGGCATTCCGCCAGATTCGTTCCCGCCAGAATGATACAGTCCGCCTGCGGAATGTCCGACAGCCGAAACGTCAATCCGCGGTCGAGCCCGAACGTTTTGCTGCCGGCGGAAGCGGCGGCGGACATACAAAACCGGCCGTTGTAGTCGATATATTTCGTCCCCAGCGCAAGCCGGGCGAACTTGCCGAGCAAATACGCCGTCTCGTTCGTCAGCGAGCCGCCGCCGTATACGCCGACCGCGTCCGGCCCGTATTTTTCGGACGAAGCCGCGAGCAGCTTCACCGCCTCCTGCGTCGCTTCCGCCCAGGAAGCCCGCACCAACCGTCCTTCGCGCCGGATCATCGGATACCGGAGACGTTCGCGGCTGACCGCATGCTGATGCGCGTTCTGCCCTTTGACGCACAGGCGCCCTTCGGAAGCGGCATTGTCGTCTCCCTGCGCGCGCAGCGCCGTGCCGCTGCCGACCGCGGCCGGCCCTTCTTCGAGCCGGATCTTGCACTGCACGCTGCAAAACGGACATTGAGTCTGCCGGGAAGCCGTCGCTCCGCTGCCGGGCCCTGTTTCGGTGAATGCGTTGAACATAAGCCGCCTCCTTTTCAATAGGCCGATCCATTCGATCTGGTTGATCCATTCGATTCATTCGATCCGGTTGTTCTGTTCGCTCTGGTCGATCTAATCGATTTAACCGATTTAATAAGCAGCGGATTCCGCATTCGCTTCCTCCGCCAACCGCCAAGCCAGTTCTTCCCGAAGCGTGCGATCCAGCAGAATCTCCCGCACGGACCTGAGCCCGAACCGTTCAAACCATTCCCACAGCGCCTCGCCGTAAAACGCTTGTTCCCGGTACAGCTGCAGCAGCGCTTCCCCGAGCAGGGCGGCCTCTTCTTCGCTGGCCGCCACTCCGATCCATTCGCCGGCGCGGACCGGATGCTCCGCATGCCCGCCGGCATACAGTTCCCATCCGGCCGGGCAGCGCCCGAGCCCGATATCCCGAACCGCGATGCCCCGCGGATCTTCGGGACCGGCCGAGACCGCCGCGTCGACCGGCCCCGGCAGCGCCGCCGCCCGCAGGCTGCGGACCAAGCGCTCGCCGATCCGGCGCGCCGCTTCCGCCTCCGCATCAGCCGGCGCGAACATCCCGGCCGGCTCCGCCCGCCCCTCGATACCCGCTTCGCGCAGGGAATAGCGCCGCGCACCGCCCGCTTCGTCTTCCCGGGCGCCGCTCCCTCTTCCGACCTGCCAATAATAGAGCACGGCCGGCCGGCAAATGTCGCAGCCGCCCGCCCATTCCCGCTCCGGGATCAAGCGCACTCCCCGGCCGGGCATACCGCCGCGCGCGAAGCCCGGCCCGCCCGGCGCATAATCCGGCCGGGCGTTTTCCGCCGCAGCTTTGAGCCCGGCGCGGCCGAACGGCACGCAGCCGCAGAGCGCCTCCTCGCTGTCCGGCGCTTCCGCGGCGGCTTCGCCGGCCAACACCAAGCCCGCGCCCGATTTCGCGTAGTCGACGAGCGCTTCCACCATCGGCCGGCAGCCTCCGCAGGAACCGGAAGCGCCCGTAGCCCGCTTCACCTGATCGGCCGAACTCAGGCCGCCCGACACGACCGCCTGCACGATCGCATCTTTGCTGACTTCGTTGCAGGCACAGACCTGTTCCCCGCCTTGCAGCGCCGCGGCCGCTGCCTGCATCCCTCCGCCGGCTCTGTCGCCGGAACTTCCGCCGGCATCCAGCGTATCGGCGGAAGCCTGCCGCGCGATCAGCTTCAGCAGCGAAGTCGATTCCGCCGTGTCTCCGTACAGGATCGCGCCGACGATACGCCCGCCTTGCATCGTCACTTTGCGGTACAGGCCGCGCAGGCCGTCTTCGGTCCGCTGCGCGACTTCCGCCTGGTCTTCGCGGATCTCTCCCGCCGAGAAGACGTCGACCCCGGCGACTTTGAGCCGGGTATGCAGCGTCGAGCCGACATACGGCTCGTCGGAAGCGCCGCACAGCCGGTTCGCCAGCACTTTGGCCTGCTCGTACAGCGGAGCGACCAGGCCGTAAGCGATGCCCCGGTGTTCGGCGCATTCGCCGACCGCGTATACGCCCGGCATATTCGTCTGCAGACCGTCGTCCACGACAATGCCGCGCCGGATCGCGATGCCGCTGGCTGCGGCAAGCTCCGTGTTGGGCGTGATTCCGACCGCCAGCACGACCAGTTCCGCTTCCATGCGCCCTCCGTCCGCGAAGCGCAGCCCTTTGACCCGGTTCAGACCGGTAATGGCCGTGGTCGTCGTGTTCAGCCGGAACCGCATGCCCTGGCTTTCCAGTTCTTTGCGCAGCAGCTTGGCCGCCGTCTCGTCGAGCTGCCGGTTCATCAGAAACGGCGCATTGTGCACGACCTGCGTGTCCATGCCGAGATTCAGCAGGCCGCGGGCCGCTTCCAGCCCCAGCAGGCCGCCCCCGATCACCGCGGCCCGGCGCACGCTGCCGGAAGCGCGGATCATGGCCGCGCAATCTTCCAGATTGCGAAAAGCGATAACGCCGCTTTTGTCCACACCGGGAATCGGCGGCACGAACGCGGACGAACCGGACGCGATAATGAGCCGGTCCCAGGGCAGGCACAGTCCCGAAGAGGTCTCCACTTCCCGGCGTTCGCCCGTCCGAATGCGCACGGCCCGTTCGCCCGTATGCAGCGCAATGCCATGTTCCCGGTACCATTCATACGGATTCAGCACAATATCGTCGAAGGAAGAATGGCCCTGCAGCACTTTGGAGAGCATCATCCGGTTGTAGTTGGGATGACGTTCTTCGCCGATCACCGCCAGCTCGAACCGGTCGGGAGCCAGCTTCAGAATTTCTTCCAGACAGCGGATGCCCGCCATCCCGTTGCCGATCACGACCAGCTTCGGTTTTTGTTCGCTCATGTCCGCCTCAGTCCTTTCTCGCTTTTCGTTTCTCGTTTTTTTGCATTCTTTCGATTTGAAAAAAAAGGACACAAAAAGCCTATCTTCTTTCCGCGGCGGAAAGAAAAATAGGCTGCGCTGCCGATGCAAAGCGGTACGCCATTGTACCGAATAGCTATTCATAGAGTAGAGGAACAAAGCATCGAAGTCAATCTATATGTAATTATAACTAACATTAAAAGTGCGATAAATTCTATTTTAGCTGATTTTTGAGCTTTTTAAGTAAATTATATTGACACAAATCCTTTAAATTTTTATACTTTGCGTAGTCAAAGACCGCACAACGCTGTGAGGTCTGCATCCGGCAACGAGGCCGCGGTTCGTTCTTTCTTCATAGAACGAGCTGCGGCCTTTTCGGAGTTTCCGGCTTTTTCAACCGATCTGCGAGGAGATGAGACGAAATGGAAAACGCAAAAAAGAGTTTTTGGAAAAGCGGCCACACCCCGAGTTTGTTGAGCGCCTTTTTGTACTTCGACATGAGCTTTATGGTGTGGGTGATGATCGGGCCGCTGGCTGTCGTTATCGCGGCCGACTATCCGATGGACCCGCTGCAAAAAGCGCAGTTGGTCGCCCTGCCGATTCTCGGCGGCTCGATTCTCCGGCTCGTGCTCGGAGCGCTCACCGATTATATCGGCCCCAAGCTGACCGGCCAGATCGGCATGCTGCTCACGCTCGTTCCCCTCGTGATCGGCTGGCAGTTCGTCCAGTCGCTTGAGCAGCTCTACGTGGTCGCCCTTCTTCTCGGCATCGCCGGCGCTTCGTTCGCGGCGGCTCTCCCTCTCGCCGGGCAGTGGTATCCCAAAGAACACCAGGGCCTCGCGATGGGGATTGCGGGTGCGGGCAACAGCGGCACCGTGCTCTCCACCTTGTTCGCGAACCGGATCGCGCAGCATTTCGGCAGTTGGGAAATCGTGTTCGGCCTGGCGATCATTCCGATCGCCGCCGTATTCGTGATCTTCACCCTGTTTGCCCGAAACAGCCCGAACCGTCCCGCTCCCAAAAAGCTGTCGCATTACGCTTCCGTTCTGCGTCAAGGCGATGCGTGGGTGTTCTGCCTGTTCTATGCGGTAACTTTCGGCGGGTTCGTCGGCCTGTCCAACTATTTGACGATCTTCTTCAATGCCCAGTACGGTCTGTCCGCAGTCCGGGCCGCCGACTTCACGACGATCTGCGTCATCGCGGGCAGCTTTTTCCGGCCTTTGGGCGGCTTCCTGTCCGACCGGATCGGCGGAATCCGCATGCTGACGATCCTGTTCGGCGGAGCCGGTCTGATGCTTGCGCTCGTCGCTTCCATGCCGCCTCTGGCGGTTGTCGTCCTGCT
Source organism: Saccharibacillus sp. WB 17 (assembly GCF_008634075.2). Taxonomy (NCBI): domain Bacteria; kingdom Bacillati; phylum Bacillota; class Bacilli; order Caryophanales; family Paenibacillaceae; genus Saccharibacillus; species Saccharibacillus sp. WB 17. The sequence continues at coordinate 15,178 of NZ_VPFK02000041.1, forward strand.
GCTGTTCGCCGGCATGATGTGCCTCGGCGCCGGCAACGGAGCGGTGTTCCAGCTCGTTCCGCAGCGCTTCGGCAGCGAATTGGGTCTGATGACCGGCATCGTGGGCGCGGCCGGCGGGCTGGGCGGCTACGCGCTGCCGATGCTGCTCGGCAAGCTGTATCAGATGACCGGCAGCTACACGCCGGGATTCGTCTGTCTCAGCGGCGTCGCGCTGCTGGCTCTCGTCCTGCTCGTCGTCATCCAGCTGAGATGGCGCACGACCTGGGCGGCCGCAGGCGGGCTTGCCGCTGCCGCTCCGGCTTCGCCCGGCAATTCCGGGCAGCTGAATTCCTGATCTGCGCCGCTGCGGTATGTAACAGTTCTCCTCGTTGAACGCAAACGTCTTGTTGAACGCGAAAAAAACGACGATGGCTGAAGCAAGCTTCAGCTGTCGTCGTTTTCCGTTTCGGGCTGTTTTTTCGATGCAAAAAGGTCTCACAGCTTCAAGTCAAGGCTCAGCGCAGCAATCAGTTCTGCCGGCCCGCCAGCTCCCGGACCAGACCCGGCAGCCAGTCGTCCAGCTCCCGGAACTTGAATCCGGCTTCTTCGGCGCGGGACGTATCCATCGCCCAGTGGTCGGGAATGCCGAACGGCGAGCCTTCGCTGTCCGGGCCTTCCGGAAGCACGATCGCCTGGCCGCCCGTCTCCCGGTCGATCGCGCCCAGTACCTGGCGCAGCTTGGGCTTGCCGGCCGAAGCCGCGTTGAACGGTCCGACCGCCTCGATCCCGCCCAGCCACAGCAGGAAGTCCGCCGCTTCTTCTTCATGGATAAAGCAGATGCGGGCCTCCGTATTGGGCATCACGAACGACACGCCGCTTTTGATCCGGTCCACATGAAACTGCAGACGCTTCGTATAGTCGTTCGGGCCGAGCACGATCGGGAAGCGCGCCGCAGCCGCGGGAAACGGCGCTTCACGGAAAAAGACGGCTTCCGCCTGTGCTTTCCCTTCGCCGTAAGGCACTTTGTCCACGGGACCTGCCGGAATTTCCAAAGCGGCCGTGTCCACAAGTTCTTCCTTCATGTCCGCCGAACCGGTTTCGTACACGCTCAGGCTGGACGTCAGTACGTAACGGTCGATTTTGCCGGTAAAGACCCGTATCGCCGCCCGGGCTTCGTTGGCATCGTAGCAGATGTTGTCGTAGACGACGTCCCAATGCCGGCCTTCCGCGGCTGCAGCCAAAGCGGCTTCGTCCGTGCGATCCGCCCGGATACGCGTCACCCGTTCACCGAAAGGGTCCGGCGTCGTGCCGCGCGTCAGGATCGTGACCGCATGCCCCACCTCCAGCAGCTTTTCCACCAGAATTTTGCCAAAAAAACGAGTGCCTCCCAATACCAGTACGTCTTGCGCCATGATGTAAGCCCTCCTGTTTGTCCGTCGATTGTCGGCAGCCGGCCCGCTGCCTGTTCGCAAACGCCGGCGCCGGTTCCATGATTCAGCATAACCGCTCCTGCGCATAAAGCAAATCGACGGCAAATAACCCCCCCGGCGGACTTAACGCGTCACGTGCTTGTGTCCGCCCTGGATACTCCGTACTTCCGCAAGCGTCGGCAGTCCTTCCCAGTCTCCCTTGAACTGCGTCGCCATCGAGCCGAGCAGGTTGGCCCGCCGCAGCGCTTCGTGCAGCGGCTCTTCGCCGAGACCGTCCGCAAGCTCGCTCCGGTGCTCCAGCAGTACGGACAGCAGGCCGGAAGCGAACGCGTCGCCCGCGCCGACCGTGTCGATCAGCCGGTCGACGGGGAACGGTTCCGCGCGCACGACCGCTTGGCCCGCAAATCCGATCGAACCTTCCGCGCCCAGCTTCATCGCGACAAGCTTCGGCCCCATCTCCAGAAAAGCCCGGCCGTACTCTTCGATCTCTTTCGGGCCGAGCAGGAACTCCGCTTCCTCGTCGCCCGGCATGAAAATATCGCACAGCGGAATAAGCGACAGCAGCGTCTTGCGCGCCAAGTCTTCGCTCCACAGCTTGCGGCGCAAATTCGGATCGAACGAGATCGTCAGTCCCAGCGCCCGGGCCCGCTGCATCAACAGCCGCGTCGCTTCGGCCGTCTCCGGTCCGAGCGCCGGCGTAATGCCGGTCACGTGCAGATGTCCCGCGCCTTCCAGCCACGCGTCGTCCACCATGTCCGGAGACAGCCGGCTTGCCGCCGAGCCTTTGCGATAATAGTACACCGCGGGATCGCCGTACCGTTTGAAATCTTTGAAATAGACGGCTGTCGGCGCTTCTTCGTCGCGGACGGCATGCGAGACGTCCACGCCCTGACCGGACAGCGTGCTCAAGACGAGGTCGCCGAACGGATCGCTGCCGAGCCGGCCGATCCAGCGCACTTTTTTGCCCAGCCTCGACAGACCGATCGCTACGTTCGATTCCGCGCCCGCCAGCGACTTGGTGAACAGCGGCTCGTACTGCAGCGCCCCCTGATTGTACGACTGAAACAAAATCATGCTTTCTCCGAGCGTGACCACGTCCACTTCCGTATTCCGCATTTCCGTAAGTCTCCTCCCCGCACTCTCCGCCGCTTCGTTTCTGCCGCAGCCGATGTCCGTCTGTTTTTGGATACGCTATCATTAAACTTCCTTCAGTTTACTCGGTAAATGCCTGCCGGACAAGCCCATGCCCCGCCGGATTGGCCCTGCGCGGCGCTCCGCTGTTATAATGAGGAAACGTTTGAAGAAAAGAGGGAAACTATGGCATTCGGAATCGACAGACAGGAGCTGACACGCTGGAAAGAAGCGGTGGAACGCGGCGAGATCGCTTATTTGACCCATTTTTGGCTGCATCCGCGCTTTCCCGGCGTCACCTCCGTCACCAAGGTCGGCTGCTCCGATCTCGACCGGCTGGCGCGCTGGTGCGTCGACAACGGACTCAGCCCTGCCCATATCCACCGCCGCGAACGTTATCCGCACTTCGACCTGATCGGTCCGAGACAGGCGGAGATCCTGCGGCGGGAAGGGCTGCTGGATCAGCTTGAACGCTTCGTGGAGCGCCGGCGCCTATAAGCGTATAGGCACACCGTATTGGACGGACCCGCCCCGCTGCGATACAGTGGGTTTATCACGCGGGGCTTCGGTCGCTTCGGCGCGGTCGGCGCTTCCGGCCCGCTGCGCCAGCGGCCGCACAGCGCCGGCAGGCGAAGGAAGGTTCTTATGCTGCTGTCCGTTTTCGTTACGATGTATCACGTTTTTCTGCCGCTGTCGCTGCCCGTGATCGCCGGCATTTTGCTGCGGCGGTTCCGCGGACTCGACACCAAGCCGCTGTCCGTGCTGTCGTTGTACCTGCTCAGTCCGGCGATCATCTTCACCACGCTGCTGAACGCGCGCGTCTCCGCCGAAGACGTCGGCATCACGGTCGCGTTCAGTCTGATCAACCTGCTATCTATGTGGGGTGTGTCCATCCTGCTCGGACGTCTGCTCAAGCTTGGCGATCCGGAAAAAGCGGGCCTGACGCTCGTCGCTTCGTTCACAAACTGCGTCAATTACGGACTGCCGCTCGTGCTGCTGGCATTCGGCCAGTCCGGACTCGACAAAGCGGCCGTCTACGTCGTCATGCAGATCATCATCGTCAATACGGTCGGGGTGTTTTTTGCGGCGCGGTCGCATTTCTCGATCAAGCAGGCGGGCCGGGCGATGCTCAAGCTGCCGGCGCTTTACGTGGCGGCGCTGGCCGGCCTGCTGCGCGTAACCGGGATCGAGCTGACCGACGTCGTGCAGACCGGCGTCAATCTGCTGGCGGGCGCGTACTCGCCGGTCGTACTCGTCATCCTCGGCGCGCAGATGATCGGAGCCGTCCGCGGCGAATGGCAGCCGAACCTGCGGCGGGCGTTCCGGGCCGGCCTCGCACTGCGGCTGCTGGTCGCTCCGCTGCTGAGCTGGGTGATTCTGCTGCTGCTCGGGGCGGAGCCGCTGCTGCTCGGCGTGCTGCTCGTGCTCGCTTCGATGCCGACGGCGGTCAACGCCGTCATTCTGGCCGAGCAGTTCGGCGCGTCGCCGAACTTCGTCTCGCGCTGCATTTTGTGGACGACGCTCGCGTCGTTCGTCGCGCTGCCGCTGCTGCTCGTCTGGACGGCTCCGTGAAGCGGAGCGGCAATAGCAGCCTAGCGCGGCCGGCATGGAGGCAGGTTCGGGCGAAGCCGTGAGTCGCAAAGTGCCGGAAACGGCAAAAAAAGGAGACGGTCCCCGGGGACCGTCTCCTTTTGGTAGGCGTTATGCGGCCGGGAGGCTCGACATGCCGCGGTCGGGACCGGACGCAAGCGCTATTCGGCTTCGCCTTCGGTCGAGAACGGAAGATCGGCATGGAATGCGGTGCCTTCCCCTTCGCGGCTCTCGACAGAGATGCTTCCGCCCATCAAGCCCGTCAATTCTTCGCAAATCTTGAGTCCCAGCCCGGAACCGCCGTACAGGCGCGCGTGCGAAGCGTCCGTCTGGCTGAACGCTTTGAACAGCTTGTCCATATGCTTCTCCGGAATGCCGATCCCGGTATCCCGCACGGTGAAACGGATACGCACTTCGCCGGCTTTGGTCCACTCCGGCAGCACTTCCGCCGACAGCGTCACGCTGCCGTGTTCGGTGAACTTGAGCGCGTTGCCGATCAGGTTATCGAGAATTTGGCGCAGCCGGTGCGGATCGCCATAGATGCGCTGCGCCAATCCGCGGCCGATCGACAGACTCAGCTCCAGCCCTTTTTCCGCGGCGCGCAAGTAATGCGCTTTGAGAATCGAATCCAGGATGTATCTCAGATTGAACTCGATCCGCTCCAGCTGGATGCGACCGTCGGCCGCGCCGGCCAGATCGAGCGCGTCGTTGGCAATATTGAGCAGGGCATCGCCGCTGCCTTTCGCCAGTTCCAAATATTCGCGTACGTCTTCCGGCAGGTCTTCGTCCATGAGCACGATGTCGAGCAGCCCCATCATGCCGTTCATGTTGTTGCGCATCTCATGATTGAGCTTGCCGATAAATTCCATCAGCGCCCGGCTCTGCCGGTGGGCGGAACGCGCCGCGTGGGCCGCTTCTTCTTCCAGCATCTTGCGGTCGGTCACGTCGTACTGCAGCCCGACGAACAATACGCAGCGGCCTTCGGCGTCGAAGATCGGATCGATGTTCAGTTCGTTCCAGAACAACGTTCCGTCTTTGCGGTAATTCAAAATTTCCGTCCGGACCGGCAAACATTTGGACAATCGATCGCGAATGTCCCGCACCGTCTCGCTTCGGGTCTCTTCCCCCTGCAAAAAACGGCAGTTGTGGCCGACCGCTTCTTCCCGCGAATATCCCGTCAGCTGCAGGAAATATTCGTTGACGAAAATAAGCGGCTGCTCCGGATCGGTTGCGTCCGTAATCGTGACGGACGAGCGAAGCTCTCCGATGATATGCGTCCAATCCGGATTCGAAGCCGGCAAATCCCTCATCTTTCCGTCCCCTCTCCTCATTCGCCCCCCGGCGAGTCCGTTCTGATTCAAACCTTGTTTAGCGTACCATAAGAGCCGGTTTTTTTCCTGCCTTGCCTGCTTTTGGGACAAAAAAAAGCGGTTCTTCCCGATTACGGAAGAACCGCCCAGCTTCGCCGTGCAGCCGGAGTCCGACTGCCTGCGGTCAGACGTCCTTACACGTAATAAGGACGTACGCATACCGGCTTCGATACGCTCACCGTATGGCCGGTAAAGGCCAGACGTCCGCTTTCCTTATCGACGGTGAATACGGCGATGTTGTTCGCGTCCCGATTGGCCGCGAGCAGATGGCTGCCGCTCGTCGTCAGCGCGAAATGGCGCGGATGGCCGCCTTCGGTCGAAATATGCTGCACGAGCGTCAGCTTCTCGCCCGCTTCGTCGAACGCGTAGACGACGATGCTGTCGTGGCCGCGGTTGGCGCCGTACACAAAGCGTCCGTCCGCGGATACCGCGATTTCGGAGCAGCCGTTCTCGCCCGAATAATCGGACGGAAGCGTCGGCACGACTTCGATCTCGCTCAGCGATCCGCTGTCGGCGTCGTAGCGGTACGAAGCGATCGTGGAATTCAGCTCATTGATGACAAAAGCAAAACGTCCGCCCGGATGGAACGTAAGGTGGCGGGGTCCGGCGCCTTGGGCTGCCTTCGTGTCGCCCTGGGCGACGAGCTTGCCGGCTTCGCGGTCGATCGCATAGGTGCGGATCAGGTCCAGGCCGAGATCCTGCACGAGCAGGAATTTCTCGTCCGGGCTGAAGAACGCGGAGTGCACATGCGGAGCCGCGCCGTCGATCGGCTCGTGCGTCTGGACGTCCAGCAGTTCGCCGACATGGCCATTTTCCTTGAGCGATACGAGTCCGGCCATTCCGCCGTGATAACTCGATACGACCAGGAAGCGGTTGTCCGAATCGCGCTGGACGTGGCAGGTCGTGTTCGGCGTCGTGATCGTGCGGTTGAAGCGCGTCAGCGTGCCATTCGGATCGAAATGGATCATCATGACTTCGCCCGCTTTGCCGCTGTCCGTTTCGACTTCGCCGATCGCGTAAATATGGGAATGCTCGACGTCCACGTTCAGGAACGTCGGATTTTTGAGGCCGGACGTCTGGTCGAGCAGTCGAAGCTCGCCGGTCGTCTCGTCGAACTCGTACGTATAGACGCCGCTCGAAGTCGATTCGGCGTAAGAGCCGACGAAAACGAACATTTTTTGATTGGATGTCATGTGTATTCCTCCTGGTCCTCATTCGCCGCCATTCGCGGCCGAAACGCGCACAAGCCGCTTCCGCCGCGGATGCGGCCTGGTGTCCCGGCGCCCGCCTAAAGCTGGATCGCCCGGTAACATGGACTTTATTATCGTTCCATTATAACGTAAAGTCCCGCAAATCCCAAATCGCTTATTCCAAGCGAAAGCGGCCGGATCGGCGGCTGCTCCCGATCCGGCCTTGCGTTTGCCGAAGGCGCGGGGCGAAGGGTTCGTCCCGATTTATACGGCTACACCGGCTTCGAGGCCGACGGCGCGCAGAGGTTCCGGGGCTTTCTCGGCAGCCGGCTTGAAAAACTCGAAGAAACGTACCGTCTCGTCGTAATCCGCTTCGTCCCGGTAGATGCCGGCCAGCCGGCCCAATTCCAGAGCGAAATCGACGTAGCCGTAAGCGTGCGCCGTTACGAGGCCGCTGTCCGACACGACCGGACGCTCCAGACGCGCACCGGTCGGCGCGGCGGCGGAAGCTCCGGCCGGCGCGGTGAAGCTGCGGCCGCGCGCGAGGCCGGCGTCCAGCGCAAGCAGCGTGCCGGAGCAGATCGCGCCCACGGTGCCGCCGCAGGCCTGAACCGCTTTGAGCAGGTTTTCGACTTCGCTGCGGCGCGCGATCTGCGAGAGATCGCCGCCCGGCACGATAAAGAGATCGACAGAGCCCGCTTCCACCCGTTCGATCGTCATATGCGGCACGATTCGAAATCCTTCGTGCGCGGTTACAGGCTCCGGGGACAATCCGACAGTAATGATCTCGCCGGCCGTTTTCATCAAACGCGCCGCGAGCACGACCTCGAACTGCGTAAAGCCGTTATAGACAAGAATGTACGTTTTCAATTGCCAAATTCCCCTTCCGGTTATCCGATAACTTTTGCCTGAGTCTGAGACCAAGCTCCACTTTTCAAATAACCCCGAAGTGTGGCGTTCGAATCGGGTTTTGCGCGCATATTCCGAATTTTTATAAGGCGGCGAACCAGGAAGGCCGATCGCTCGCGAACCCGTCATGGTCGAGCAGCAGCCGGTCCGCCATCTGCAGCGTCTCGCCGAACGTTTCGGGACGCTGCTCAAGCGTATCCGCGAGCTGCGACAGAACCCCCGACGCCGCATACAGCGCGTACAGCCGCCAGAACAGGTCGTCGGGCGCCTGCCCGCCGTGGTACCCGAGAATCTGGCCGGTGCAAAACAGCGGACTGAGGCTTCGGCTGTGCAGTCCGAGCCGGGCGAATTCATACACCGGGTCGCCCCAGCCGAATCGTTCGAAGCCGATCACGCCGACCAGCCGGCCCGTATGTACGATCAGGTTCGCCGGACCGAAGCTGCCGTGCAGGAAAGACTCCGGCCGGCCTTCGGCAAGCTTGGAATCGGCCCTGATCTTCGCGGATGCGACTTCCGCGCTCGCTCCCCACGCGCCGCCCGCTCGGAGCACCGCTTCGGCGCGTTCGATCCGGCGGCGATGCCGCACAGCCCACGCTTCGGCGGGCTCGGGCACGGCGCAGCAGCCGATCCGGCTCAGCTCTTCCCCCGCCTGCATGCCGATCCGCAGCTGCTGCGGCTTGGGCGTGAGCGGCAGGATGCGCTCCGCGTCCGTCCCTTCGATATACGACAAGAGCAGGAAAAACAATCCGTCCGATTTCCATTGCCCGAACGCGATCGGACGCGAGCAGTGCACGGTCATCGCCTGCATCCGGTGCAGCGCTTCGAATTCGGCCCGTCTGAGGTCGAACGAGAATCCGTCGAACAGACGCAGCAAGTAAGCGCCGTCATATCCGTAGAAATGAACTTTGTATTTGCGGTCCGCGGACCCGCCTTCACTGATCGGATACGCTTCGATGATTTCGCCCAACGGAGCGATTTTGCGGCCGAGCAGCCTGAGGACGCCGTTCTCCGTGCCCGCTGCGTGCGCCTCATTCCTTTTTTTACCGTCCAACTCGTTCTCACCTCCTGCGGGAATTTTCCGATCGACCGCCTGCGGCAGTCCGTTCGTATCGTGCCGGTCCTATGCCTATAGGCCGGGTATGGTGTGCTTGATTATACGCGGAAAACCTGTGTTTTTGAAGGCAGTTACAGAAAAATGTTATTTTTTCGACTATAATCGATTATTTTCGCGCTAAAATAAACCCGTTAACAAATAAAACGAGAGACAAGCCGTGGTCGGCTCGTCTCTCGTTGTCCCTATACTATCGGCTTTCCGGCGCAGCGTCAACCCTTATTCGCAATTTTATGCTTTTCCGGTTACACCGACGCGGCGGTACAATTCGTCAAGATGCGACAGCACCCACTCGTCTTCCGGCGCATCTTCCAGCCGATAATTCAATTCGTCGTGAAAATCCTGGATCATGAAGCCTTCCGGCGCGCTGCCGAGCACTTCGTCGAAATCGTAAACCGGCAGGTCGACGACGCCTTTGGCCAATCCCTCGAACCAGTTCATCCAGTCCGGCAGTGCCAGCACGCCGCGCGCCCAGAGATCGAACTGCAGGCTCAGCACGTCCTGCATCCGGTCGAACTCCGCCGGTTCGGCGAACCGCCGGCTCGCCGCAACCGCCGTGGCGTACAGCTCGCCCAGCGCTTCGAGTTCCGCGGCGGGCGGCTGGTGTTCCAGTCCGCGCATATAATCTTCGACGGCAATCGTCTCGCCGTTGTCGTACAGCATCGGCGTATTCGACAGCAGCCACAGCGCGTGCTGCACATCGTCTTCCACGATCTCCCCGCGCAGCGCGGCATTTGTCCATTCGTGCAAATTCATCGTATTCCCTCCATTTGTAACTCTAGGTACCCGAGCCGTCGCGCAGGATGTTTTTGGACCGCGCTTCGTTCAGCCAGTCCGGAAACTCCTCGAACAGCCGGTCGTACAAGTCTTCGTCGCTGACCGTGTCGATATCGTCGAGCGCGAAAAATCCGGCGTTGTCCACCAATCGGCCGGGCAGGTCGTCCAGCTTCCGCAGCACGCCGTAATTCGATTCGCCCAGGCCAACGAACTGCCAGAAGATCGGATGCAGCGAGCTTTCGGTCAGCAGCCGGGAAATCTTCTTCGTCTCCGATACGCCGCCGTCACTGAAAAAGACGACGTAGACCGGCACAGCAGGATCTGATTCCTCGACCGTGAACTTGCGGATCACGTCCTCCATGACCGCCGGCTCGTTGTTGCGTCCGCCCGCTCCCTTGAACGGGTAGACCCGGTTCACGTAGCCTTCGTAATCGTCGGCCGACGCAGGCTGGGCCCGCACGAATTCCAGCGCGAACATCCACACGTCCAGCATTCCGTCATCGTCGAGACTGGCCGCGATCGCCAAAATCCGCTCGAACGCCCGCTGGACCGTGCCGTTTTTGTACAGCTTGTTCATCGAGCCCGACGCGTCGAACACGACCGCCACTTTCGCTTTTTGCCGCGAAATCCGTTTCTTTTCCAGCGTGACGGCGACCTTTTTCTTCAGCAGGTCGATCCGTCCGACCGGAGCCGCGGGTATCTCGGGAATGACCGGCGGCTCGGGCGGTACGGGCGGTGCGGATGATTTCGGCTCGGCGACTTCTTCCCCGGACGTTCCGCCTTCGACGTCGACGCCAAACGATTGCGCCAGCGGGCCGAGCCCGCCGTCGAATCCCCGGCCGATCGGGCGAAGCTTTACCGTATCTTTATACGCGTAAATTTCCGCCAGCACAAGAGCCGCTTCCTGCCCCGCGCCCGCAAGGGAGCAGGCGATCGTCCGCCCGGCGTATTCGACCGTCAGGGTGAATCCTTCCACCTGCGCGAACGTCCCTATCCCTTCCAAAGCGGCCGCGAACACGAACTTTTCGATTGTGCCGGCTTGAAGATCGGCCAGGTTCGCTTCAAACCTCGCGCCGCGTTCTTCGCTTGTCACCAACGCTACGCGCTCGCCCGCGCGGCCCGGCTGGTTGTAGAAAATAAAATCGTCGTCCGAGGCTACCCGGCCGCCGGGTCCCAGCAAAAAGCAGCTTGTATCGAGCGGCGAAGGCGAAGACGTCCAAGCAAGTTCGATCCGGGCGATGCCCGACGAGCCGAGCGGCGTATTCGCGCCCTGCACGAGTTGTTCCGGTTGTTGCGCCATGTCCCATTCCCCGTTTCCGCAGTTGAAATGTATGTACGCGCGCCGTCAGCGCAGCAGCATGTAGAGGCCGCCGGCGGCTATAAGCAGCGACAGCACGATTTGAATCCATTGGAAAGGCACGGATATGCCGGCCACTTTGGCTCTGACGGGCGAGCGTCCGCGGCTGAGCGTGCCGTGCAAAAACTTCAATCCGATCGCGAGCATCGCTATTCCCAGTATAAAATCGAACATCGTTCGGTCTCCTCCTAACGCAGCCGGCGGTCGATCTCTTCGATCCAGCGGCCGCCTTGGTCGGCCAAAATCGTCTCCCATCCGAGCCGGCGGGCGATCTCCAGATTGTCCGCCTTGTCGTCGACGAAGCAAATATCTCCCGTTCCGTTCAGCTTGGCCTCGGCCGCCCGGAACAGCCGGATATCCGGCTTGTGGAAGCCTTCTTCGCTTGAGACGGTGAAGCTTGCGATGCAGGTGCCGAGATCCGCGAACAGCGGCATGATCCAGGCGGCGACGTGATTGCTCAAAATATGCAGGTCGGCCCGGCGGCTCCAGCTTTCCAGGCGTTCCAGCGCCGGCAGCGGCACGAGCGCGCGCCGCAGCAGATCCCGCGCGTCTTCCGTGGCCACGCCGGGACAGGCTGCCCGCAGCCAGTCCCAGAACTGCGCTTCGCTCAGGCTGCCCTGCCACAGGCGAGAACCGAGTTCCTCCTTGTAGCGCAGACGCAGCTCGGCCCGATCGATCCCGCCCTGCCGCGCCAGATCGCTCCAGAATCCGTCGAGATTGCCCGCCAGCACGCCGCCTACGTCGAACACCAACTGCGGCCTGCCCGGCTCAGCGTTCATGCGGCGTCCCTCCCGGGTTCAGCTTCGTAAACAGAAACAGCACGATATAAGTTCCGCCCTGCAGCACGAGCAGCCCGCCGCCGAACAGCAGCAGATGGCGCACCCAGGCGGGATCGCCGAGCAGCTGATGCAGATCCTGCGCCAGCATCAGCGGATTCGACACGATATCCCAGCTGTTCCAGCGGATAAACCGGCCCATGTAGATGCCGAAGCTCGACAGCAGCAGCACCGCCGCGGCAAAAGCCCAGCCCGCGAGCGTACCCAGCGAGCGCGATACCAGCCGGTGGACCGAGTACAACGAAGCGCCGGCGATCAGCAGGCCGAGCAGCGCCGCCAGCAGCATCGGCAGCAGATGGTGCCAGAAGCCGATGTCTTCCCAGAAGCGCTGCCGCGGATCGAAGCGGTATTCGCGGAACACGTGCAGCAGGTCGGTCAGCAGATAAGCGGCGTTCGGGTAAAAGAACAACCACAGCAGCCCCGTCCCGGCCAGCAGCAGCGAGCGGACGACGCCGCTTCGGCGCACGAACAGCAGATCGAGCCCGACCGCCGCGGCGGCCGGAATCCAGGCCAACGCAAAGTTCCAGACCATGAAGCGGTACGGCAGATGCCCCTCGGCGCTGCGGATATCGAGCAGTACGGCCAGGTCCAGCAGCGTAAGCAGCAGCAGGACCGACCATAGAATCAGTTTGGACGGATATTGCAGCGATCTCAAATCGGGCATCGCCGATCTCTCCTTCCGTTCGGCCGCGGCGAACAATCAGTCTCCGCGCGCCGTCATGTACAGCCGGTACCAATCGTCCCGGCTCATGCGCGCCGCCTGCACTTCCGCGTCCGCGCACGCTTTGATCCGCTCCGGATTCATCGTGCCGATTACGGGCTGGATCAGGGCCGGATGCTTCATCAGCCAGCCGAGCACGACCGCTTCCGGCGTCGTGCCGTGCTCGTCCGCCATGCGCCGCACCATTTCCGCCGTTTTGCGGACCGGTTCCGGTTCGCCGCTCACGTCGCGGCCGGTGAACTTGCCCTGGGCGAGCGGGCCCCACGCCTGAAGCTGGATCTGCTCGGTCCGGCTGAATTCCATCAAGCCTTCCGAGAAATGCACGTCCGCGCCGCGGGTCTGGTTGACGCGCACCGTCTCTTCGACGAAATCGAGCCGGCCGAGTCCCATTTCTAGCTGATTGACGACGAGCCGGTCGCTCAATGCTCGTTCGATGAAGCGAATCTGCGAAACGTTCATGTTCGAGACGCCGAAATAGCGTACTTTGCCGGAAGCTTTAAGCCGGGCGAACGCTTCGGCGATCTCTTCCGGTTCCATCAGCGGATCGGGACGGTGCAGCAGCAGCACGTCGAGGTAATCGGTCCCGAGCCGCTGGAGCGAGCCGTCTACCGAAGCGAGAATATGGTCGCGCGAGAAATCGAAACGCGAAGGCAGCTCCTCGTCTTCCAGGCCGATGCCGCATTTCGATTGCAGCACGATCTGTTCGCGCAGTCCGCTTCCGGATTTGAGAATGCGGCCGAACGCTTCTTCGGACTTGCCGCGCGTATAGATATCGGCATGGTCGAACATGTTGATCCCGATCGACAGCGCCGCTTCGACGGCTGCTTCGGACAGCTTGACACGTTCTTCCGTCAGCGGCGAATGATCCCATTCCCCGCCGAACGGCATGCAGCCAAGCACGAGCCGGCTGGCCGGAATGCCTCTCGCATTCAGCGGTATCGCTTTCGCTTTGTTCACCTTGTCCGTCGTATTCGCTTTGTCCGTCATGGTCGTATGGTTCGCATCGTTCGTCATCGTTGTTCCTCCTTCGGCCGCAGCCGTTTATGGTTGAATTTCGATATTCCGCGGACCGGAATGCCCGGATTGCGCCCCGTCCGCTCCGGCCCGCGTCTGATCCAGCAGCCGCTTCAAGATGCCGATCACCGTACCCGGCTTGTCTACCTGCACGTGGTGCCCGCTGCCGCCCGCTTCGATCAGGCGGCCGGACTCCGACAAATCCTTCATCTTCACCGCCGTATCGTACAGCGTCCGTTCGACTTCCTGCCGCACGGTGCGCTTCGGCGAATCCGGCGGCCGGTAGATGCCGGCTTTGACGACGGCGAGCGGCAGCCGCACGAACTGCGAGCCGGGCACGCTGCCCGTCTCGCCGACGAAGCAGTCGTATTCGCTCTCGGCCGCCGCCAGGCTGTCCGCGCCGAATACGCGCGCCCACATCGCTTCGCGCGACCGCTCGGGCAGCTTGGCGACGAACTTGCCGAAGCCGGGAATCCAGCGCTTGCGCGCGAGCAGCGGCAGCAGGCCGATCCGGGCCGCGTATTTGGCCAGGCCGTACAGCCGGACGCTGAGCCGCTGCCGCTTGAGATACGGAATCGGAAACGCGCCGCGGATCTCGTCTTCGTGCGAAGCGTCGATCAGCACGAGCGCCGCCACGTCTTCGGGATAACGCTCCGTGTACAGGCGGGCATAGAAACCGCCGAGCGAATGGCCGACCAGAATGAAAGGCCGTGCGATGCGCAGCCGCTCGACGAGCATGCGCAGATCTTCCACGCAGCGGTCGCTCGTGCGCGGCAGCGGCCCGGGATCGCTGAATCCGTAGCCCGCCCGGTCGTAGACCAGCGTCTGCGTAAGCTTGGCGATCTCGGGATAGACGAGCGCCCATACTTCCGACGAGACGCCGCAGCCGTGTTCGAACACGACGGGCGGATAGTCTCCCGCCGTGCCCGACAGCACGAAATGCAGCCCGTCGGCTTTTTGTCCCGCGGGAAGGGGCGAACTCCGTTTGATCTTGTGTGCCATCGCCTCTCCCTCCCACCGCCAAAAAGGGAACGTATTCCCTTCCGGCCTTTTTGATTTTTCCATTATACTACGCTTGAACGCAAACGACGAATAGGCGCCTGACGCGGCGTCTCCCGCGAGCGCTCTGCGCGCTTGCGCCGCGCAGCCTCCTTTTTTTGCCGGTTCATGAACTTTTTTGCGCTGCGAAGCGTCTAAAACGATAAAAGGCGTCTAATTTAAGAAAGAGAGCATTCCAACGTTCAAGCATTCGGGGAGGTCGTACATAGTGAAACGTTCGTCCATACAGAAGCCGCTCGAAGCGGCACTTACAAATAAACAAAATCGCCCGGCCGCGAAACCGTCCGGGGCTGCCAAAGCCCGGATCGGCGCCGCGCTGTGCCTGCCGCTCCTGCTGCTGCCCGCAGCGGTCGGTCCCGCTTACGCGGCCGCGCCGACCGCCGAGGAGCAGCGGCTTCCGGCAGCCGGAGAGACGATCACGCTGCAGCAGTCCGCGCCTTATTACGCAGCGCCGCCGATCGCGGGCGACCGTGCTTCGCTCGGCGTCAGCTACTACGAACAGCCCGGCGCGAAGCTCACCGTGACCGGCCGCCGCGGCGAACTGCTGCAGGTCGTCACGCCGCTCGGGCAAACCGCGTACGTGCCGCTGGGCTACGCAGGCGGCGCGGCGGCTTCGGCGGAAGACTCCGCTCCGGTTCTGCTGCGCCTCAAGCCGGACGCCGAGCTGCGCCTGTTCCCGGGCGGCCAGCAGACCTGGCCGGCTTCGCTTGCTCCGTCGGGCGCCGTATCGGCGGTACGCCTCGGCGATGGGTACGGCCTGTCGCTGCCGGCCGAACCGGGCTACGCCGACGGCGCGGTCGTCCGTCCGGCGCTGCTGTGGGTCGACGGCGCCGGCGTCGCGAGCGCGCAGCCGCTATTATCCGGCGTGCTTGCGGCCGGTTCCGAAGTGCCCGCGGATCTGGCGCGCAGCCTGACGGAGACGGCCCTGCAGCCCGGCATGCCGCAGCAGCGGGTGCGGCAGCTGCTCGGCGAACCGTATTCGCGCACGCCGCTTCCCCATGTCCGGCCTCTGTCCGGACCGCCGGAAAGTGCAGAGCGCGGCACGCTGTGGCGGTACGAGAACGAGTCCGAGCAGCTGACCGTCTCGTTCGACGAAGCCGGCACGCTGCTCGGCTGGGACCGTATCCTGCCGAAGTCCGACGCCGCGCAGGCGCAGATCCGCTCCGCCCAGCCGCCGTACGCGTTCAAGTACGATTTCCGCAATCTGCCGCTCGCGCGCTCGATTTCGCCCGAACCGCTCTGGCGGTCGCAGTCGCCGCTCGACGTCCAATCGCTGGCGGCCGCCTCAGACGGCGTGCTGCTCGTGCACGGCAGCCAGGGCGGCCCGGCGACTGGCGGCGCCCTTGCGGCGGGCACGCTGACCGCGCTGGACCGGGCAAACGGCGAGAGACTGTGGCAGCGAAGCGCCGGTGGAGGTCTGCCGGCCGTCGTGCCGGGCGCGGACGGCCGTTCGGTCCTTGCGCTGAACGAAGCCGATCCGCAGTCGGATGCCCCGGCGACGCTGCGCAGCCTTAGGCTGAGCGACGGAGCGGTGCGCTGGAGCCGCGAAGCTCCCGGCGGCGGCGCTTCGGCGCGCGTATTCGCGGCCGGCACTTCCGCCCTGCTCGGCACGCAGCCGGGCCAGGCCGGCAAAGGCACGCTGACCGCGATCGCCGAGCGCTCCGGCGAGGTGCGCTGGACCAAGACGTTCGCCGATCCGTATGCCGTGCTCAACGCCGGTTCCGGCGATCCGTACGTGCTGATCCGGCAGGGCAGCTGGATCCAGGCGCTCGACCCGGTCAGCGGCCGGCCGGTCTGGAGCCTCAAGACCGGCAAGCGCGAACAGCCGCCCGGCGGGGACGCTCGGTCGGAGTCGTTCGATCCGGAAGAGCTTGACCCGCAGGAAGCGGGCGGCGATCTCTTTGCGCGGACCGACGGGACGCGCTGGGTGACGTTCGGCGGCGAGCGGGTTCGGCTCAATACGGCGAACGGCGACATCGTCGGCCGCTATCCGCTTCGAAGCGGCGAGCGGGCCGACCCGCTCGAAGACGGGAATGTGCTGATCCGGCGCGCTGTCGATACGGCGGATTACGACTCAGGCTCGCTGTTCGAGTCGGTGCTCTACGATACGCGGGCCCAGCGCGAAATTTGGTCCGTGCCGGGCCGCGCTTCGCGTCCCCTGCTCGTCGAAGAGCGCCTGTACGTGCTGCTGAACGGCGTGCCGGCGGCGCTGTCCGTCGAAGACGGACAACCGCTCTGGAAGACGCAGACCGCGGACTACGCGCTGACCGGCCTGCAGGACTTCGCGCAGGCGGGAAGCTTCGTTCCGGTCGGCCCGCATCTGCTGCTGCCTTACGGCCCGGACCTGCTCGCTTTCGACGCGGCCGACGGCAGGCTGCGCGCCCGGATCGACGGCTTTTTCGCCGCCTGCGCGGACGGTGGATCGACGCCGCCGGAAGGGCTGCTGAACGCGGACGGCGGAGCGATTTACGCCGGTTCGACGAACGGTTCGTTCACGGCCTGGGACGCCGAACAAATAAAGGCGCTTTTGGAACCATAAATTTAATCCTGCACTCATCTTTTTCCGTGCGGGAGGCGTATAATAACTACAAGACCTACCGCACCTCACCCCAAATTTCGAGGAGGGACCGTTATGACAGGCAGACCGAACAATGCTTTGTGGATGACCGAGTTTTTACTCAGTCCGGACCCCGTCAAAGAGCAGCGCATCCGAGAAGTCGAACGGGAGGATAATCCGGAGTTGATGAACAGCATTCTTTTCCATCTTTCGCTGCGCAACCAGGTTTATCTGCTGCGCAGACGAAGCGGACGCAGAATCGGATAATCTCCGACTGCGCAGCCGATCGCCTGCCGCGGGAACGTTTCAACACGCTTCCGATTTTCCGGACCTGTCCCTGTGGACAGGTCCTTTTTCATTCTTTTTGCGGGAGGACCGGGGTATGGCGTATACTGAATAACGGAATCGAATTCCGAGGAGGAACAAATAGATGAATGCAGCACAGAAAAAAGCGTTAGGCATTACCGGAGGCATCGTAGCCGTCATCGCGATCGTCGCCATCGTCATTTTCCTCGTCTATACCCGTTCGAATCCCCAGGCGAATCCGTTCGAGCTTCAGATGGGACATACGCTGAGCAGCGACGGGACCGCCATCACGGACAACGGCACTTCGTTCAGCCGCACCAAACCGATCTACGCGATCGCGGATTACCCCGATACCGGCGTGACGAAGGACCATACGGCGATCCTCGCCGTCATCTCCGAGAGCACCGGGCAGGTCATCCAGCAGCAGCAGGTGGAAGAAGACGAATCCACGCAGCAGATCAAAATGGAACTGGATAACGCCAACTGGGAACCGGGCATTTACGAACTGACTTTCGCGCGCAGCGGAACGATGGTCGGCACGATCAATTTCTCGCTGCACCAGTAGACACACAAGGAGGATTTTCCAACCGATGAACCCGTACACGACTTATTTCGAACGTCATCGCGAGCAGCATCTCGCCGAATTGAAGGAATGGCTGTCCATTCCGAGCATCTCCGCCCTGTCCGAACACAAGGAAGACGTCCGCCGCGCCGCCGAATGGCTCAAGGACGCGCTGACGGCAGCCGGACTCGAACACGTCAAGCTGAACGAGACCGACGGGCATCCGATTCTGACCGCCGACCATCTGCATGCCGAAGGCGCACCGACGCTGCTCATCTACGGCCATTACGACGTGCAGCCGGTCGATCCGCTGAACCTGTGGGAGACGCCTCCGTTTGAACCGAGCGAACGCGACGGCAAGCTGTACGCGCGCGGCGCAACCGACGACAAAGGCCAGGTGTTCCTGCACGTCAAAGCGCTGGAAGCGATTCTGAAGCAGGAAGGTCGCCTTCCGGTCAACGTCAAGCTGTGCATCGAAGGCGAAGAAGAAATTTCGAGTCCGAACCTGGTCCAATTCCTTGACGACAACGCCCAGGATCTTGCGGCCGACGCCGTGCTGATCTCGGACACTTCGCTGCTCGAACGCGGCAAGCCCGCTATCAGCACCGGCCTGCGCGGATTGTGCTCGATCGAAGTGTCGCTGAACACGGCGAATACCGACCTGCACTCCGGTTCGTTCGGCGGCGGCGTACCGAACGCGCTGCACGCGATCGTCAGCCTGCTGAACTCGCTGCACGACGAGCAGACGGGCCGCGTCCTGGTCGACGGCTTCTACGACGGCGTCCTGCCGCTGACCGAAGAGATGCGCGGCGAGCTGTCCAAAATGGATTACGACGAAGAGAAGTTGAAAGCCGATCTCGGCCTCGACACCCTGTTCGGCGAACAAGGGTATTCCTTCCTCGAACGTACCGGCGTCCGGCCAACGCTTGAGCTGAACGGCGTCTACGGCGGCTTCCAGGGCGAAGGCACCAAGACGGTCATTCCGAAGGAAGCGCATGCCAAAATCACGTGCCGCCTCGTCGCGAACCAGGACCCGCACGACGTGCTGGCCAAGATCGAACGCCATCTGCACGAACATACGCCGGCAGGCGCCAAGTTGACGCTCGTGCCGGGCGAGACCGCGTTTGCGTTCAATATCGATCCGTCCCATCCTTTCCTGCAAAAAGCGGCCGACGCCTACGAAACGGTCTACGGCGTACGCGCTTTGTTCACGAAGGACGGCGGCTCCATCCCGATCATCGAAGCGTTCTCCCGCGTGCTGAACGCGCCGGTCGTGCTGATGGGCTTCGGCCTGCCGGACGAAAACCTGCATGCGCCGAACGAACACTTCAACCTCGAAAACTTCGACAAAGGGCTGCTCACGCTCGTCCAATATTTGAAAACGGTCTGATCGACGCCGCTGCCAAGCGCCGGACCGCCGGAATAACCAAAAAGCCGTTCCCCCCGGGGGAACGGCTTTTGGTTTTGGAAATCTTCCTTCGAGGCTACTCGTAATAATACATAAAGCCGATTGCGCCGGGTCCCGTATGCGTGCTGATTACGGGCGTCGTGTAATCGATCTCGATTTGCGTATATCCGGTCAGTTCGTGGATTTTGGCTTTAAGGCTCTCCGCCAGCTTGCTGCCTTCCGCATGAACAAGACCGACGCCTTTGATCGTCCGTCCCTTCACGTCTTCGGCAAATTCGCGGGCCAGATGCTTCACGACCTGGGCGTGGCTGCGCGGGTTCGACTCCGGCGTGTAGACGCCGTCTTTGAGCATGCCGATCGGCTTGATATGCAGCAGCGATCCGATCAGCGCTTTGCCCCGGCCGATCCGGCCGCCTTTGACGAGGTTCTCCAGCGTGTCGACGACGACGTACAGCCGGGTCGCTTCGCGCACTTCGTCCAGCCGCGCCACAATCTCGTCCATGCTCCGTCCTTCCGCCGCCATATTGGCCGCTTCGACGACCTGGAAAGCCAGTCCTCTTGAAATATATTTCGAATCGATCACGGTTACGTTCGTATCGGTCATCTCCGACGCCATTTCGGCCGAACGCACCGTGCCGCTCATGCCTCCGGTCATATGGATCGAGATTACGTCGTACCCTTCCGCGCCGAGGCGGTCATACAGTTCGACGAACGTTCCGGGAGCCGGCTGCGAGCTTTTCGGCAGTTCGGCGGCATGGATCATTTTCTGGATAAACGTCTCCGGGGTAATGTCTACCCGGTCCGTATAATTCTGTCCGTCGATGGTAAAAGAGAGCGGGACCATTTCTACTCCGTATTCCGCCAATACCTGATCGCTCAGATCAACGGTCGAATCCGTAACCACTTTGATTTTGCGCATGCGTCACTCTCCTGTATCCGATCAGCCGACACCCGGCCTCCGTCAAACCGCGCGGAAGACATGTTCGTCCAAGCTGTCTTCTTCAGTATACAGGCCGTACATACCATACACAAATTCGAAACAGTTATGCAAGATTTTACTTATTAAAATTTTGACTTATTAGCTATTCCCGGATCGGCGCTTTATGCCGACCGGCATAATACGGGCTGCCCGGATCGACGTCCAGCACGAGGCGATGCGGGCCCGCCAGCGCATATTGGTGCTCGCAGCGCCAGCGAACGTCTTCGGTCGGCCCGAACGTCTCGCCGTCCTTGATCACGTCGCCGCTGTTGAACAGATAATACCCGAGATTCGTCACCTGCTGCGCCACCTCGTTCGGTTCCAGATCGAAGAAATGGCACTGCACGTCGGGAACGCCGAGAGCGGCCAGCCCGACCGTGTCCATCAGCCTTTCGCTGCGGCCGCTGTCCGTTCCTTCCACATTGAAGAACCGTACGTTCATCGCCCCGTACAAAATGCCGCCCGCTTCGATCGCCGTCAAGTAATCGCCCGGCTCCAGCAGCTTGTCGCTTTCCCGGAAATAGACGGCGTCACACGGAGCGGTCTCCAGCAGCGCCCGGAGCGCCCCGGTCAGCAGCCGCAGCCGCTGCGCGGGCTCAAGGCCCGACGCCATCATGTCGATCAGACGCACGGAATGCCTACATTCCGCCACGACTTCGCCCGCTTCCGGCCAATGCCACGCCTGCTGAACGGCCGTTTCGTACGCCGACGCCGGACGATTCTGCGTCGGCATCAGCGACGTCTGCGCCGGCATTTCGCCGTCGGCGAACATGACCGGATAATTCAGATGGAAAAAGTGCAGCATGTCCGTCTCCGCTTCGTTCGAAGGCTCCCAGACGACCAGACGGTCTGCCTGCTTTTGCTTTTCCGGCTGTTCGACCGTACCGGTGTAGAGCTGCATTTTCTCGTACAGCCGTTTGCGCGAAAAATTCGGCTTTTCCTTGTATTTCAATTCAATCGTGTAGACGCGCGCGAAGCCGAAATCCTGCTCGGCCGCAAGCATGCCTTCCGTTTGCGGATCGAGTTCTTCGCGCTGCGTATCTTCGCGTTCCGTGTCTTCGCGTTCCGTCGTCATGGCGAGCCCCTCCTTCTGGGTCTAGCTGGAATAGAACGAACAGGTCGTCCGGTCGAACCGGCCGGCCAGCAAATCTTCCGCGCGGATAAAATAGTGCAGCACCCCGGCATCTCCCCACATGAAGCCGACGTCCGAATCGGAATCGATCTCCGCCAGCATGACGATGCCGGCGATTTCCCGCAGCGCCCGCTCCCGGTCGCCGTCAAACGCCCGCGTCAGGCGGTCGATCGCTTCTTCCGGATAATAGGTCGATTCGCAGCCGAACAATTCCAGCGCGGCCCGGTATTCATCGTCGCCGTGCTGCCCTTCGGCATAGCCGAACATTTTCGCGACCGCGGCAGGTTCGCCTGCGTGCAGGGCAAAGCCCAGGTCTTCGTACTCTTCCCATCCGTGCTCCTCGTCTTCCGTCGCTTCTTCGTCGACATAGGCGTAGCCCGGCAGGTCCAGCGATGCCCGGGCGACGAGGCGGCGCGGCTTGAACGGTCCGCCGTACTCGTCATGGGCGGTCGGCCCCGGCGGCGACTGCCGCGCGGCTCCCTGCATCTGCTCCGGCGCTGCGTGCAGCACCCGGTGCTCGACCGTCAGATCGTAATCCCCGGCGAAAAAGAACAGCGTGCCCCGCTCCGGCATACGCCGCTCGGGGTCCAATCCCTGCACGTCGTCAAGCTTCAGCTGCATGACGAACGTCAGCGGCACGCCGGACGCACCGAGCGGCCACTGCGTGCCGGCCGGAAGATCCGGTTCGCCGCCCGCGCGCGAACCGCCGATCTCCGGATCGCTGCCGGGCGCCGCTCCGCTCCAGAGAATCGTCTGCTTGGCATTGGCGAGCAAATACGGCTCGGCATGCGCAAAATCGCATTCCCGGATCGCTTTCTCCAGACGCTTGCGGTTGTCGTCGCTCAAACTCATGGCGTTCCCCCGCTTTCTTGTTTGGTTAAGCGTTAAGCGTTGTGCTTGTAAGCGTTAGGCTTGGGCTTCTTTTCCAGTATACCGAGCCAAGCGGCAAAATTCTATTTTCGCGGACTTTACCTATACTTTGCGTGTATCGGGGGCAGACTTCGCAAGCGTAGAGATATTCATCCGCTGCGCCGCTGCGCCGAACTGACGCGTTTCCTTTCCCCCTTGCTTGCGAACTGGTAAGATAAAAAGGTTGTGTTTACCTGTAAAGGAGGTCCGCAATTGGAATCGCTCAGGCGCCTGACCGCCGGAATCGCCGGTTGGCCGCGCAACGTCAAATTGTTTTTTCTTGCCAATCTGCTGTACCAGATCGGCGGAGGCATGTTCTCCGTGCTGTACAATCTCTACATTCAGGGAATCGGCTACGGCGACGCGATGAATGGACGGGTCGTCAGTATTCAGTCGCTCGCGACGGCGTGCATCTTTATCCCGATCGGCCTGTTCGGCGACCGGCTTAGCCGCAAGATGCTGCTTGTGATCGGAGCGCTGTTCAGCGGCGTCGTGTTCGCGCTGCGCGCGTTTGCCGAAGCGGAACCGATGCTGCTGCTGCTCGCGGTCTGTTCCGGCGTGTTCGCGGCCTTCTTCCAGGTGCTGGCTATCCCGTTTTTGGCCGAAAACGTTAAAAAGTCGCAGCGGCTCGCTCTGTTCAGCGCTTATTCCTCGCTGATGCTCGCCGCGCAGGTGCTCGGCAGCATGGGCGGCGGCGTACTCGCCGACTGGCTCCAGCATACCGGCCTCCCGCGCGTCGAGAGTCTGCGATTCACGCTGTTCGTCGGCGGCGTCGCGACGCTTGCCGCTTTCGTGCCCATGCTGTTTATCCGCGAGAGCCGGCGGCAGTCCGAACCGCCCGCCACGTCGCCCGTTCCGGCCAAGCCGGGCGGCGGCGATGAGAACTCCGTGCCAAGCGAAGCGGGCGCGCGGACGCAGGATGCGGGAAGTTCGCGCATCATCTTCTGGTTCGTGCTCGCGCAGCTTCCGATCGGGCTCGGTTCCGGCCTCGTCGTGCCTTACCTGAACCTGTACTTCACGAACCGGTTCGGGGTATCGCTGACGACGATGAGCCTGCTGATCTCGCTGGGGCAGATCATGACGATCGTATCCATGCTGATCGGACCGACACTGTCGAGAAAAGTCGGGCCGGTCCGCGCCGTCGTCCTGTTCCAGATGCTGTCGCTTCCGTTCCTGCTGACGACCGGATTCACGAACATCGCGCTGGTCGCTTCGATCGCGTTCTTGTTCCGGCAGGCGCTGATGAATGCCGCCAACCCGATCCAGTCCGCCGTCATGGTCGACCGTATCCCGGACAGCAAGCGCAGCATCGCCAATTCGTTGACCCAGACCGCTTTCATGCTCGGTTGGGCCAGCATGGGACCGGTGCAGTCCTACCTCATTACGACATACGGCAATTACTGGGGCTACGCGATCACGTTCAGCATCACCGGCGTGCTGTATATCAGTGCCTCCATGCTGTATTACTTCAAGTTTCGCGACAAAAAAACAACGGCAAAAAAGGGATGAGACCGAATACTTTCGGCTTCATCCCTTTTTCTATTCGTCTATCTTTAAGCCTGAACCAGAACCGGCTTGTCGTACGTGTTATCGAGCTTGCGCTGACGGCGCAGGACCGCTTCGGGCGGCGTAACCGCCGGAGCGTCCGGATGCAGCAGCCAGGACTTGACGAAATGCGTGTCGGAGACCTGGAACATCGGAGGCTCTTTCTCGAAATCGATCTTCATGGCGTACGTGCTGCGCAGAGCGAACGCGTCGCCGATCGGCGGGTGCAGCAGATCGGGCGGCGTGCCCGGAATCGCGGTCAGCTTCTCTTCGCCGTTGCTGTCGAGCGCAGGCATCGAGGACAGCAGTCCCCAGGTGTACGGGTGGCGCGGATCGTAGAAGATCTCGGCAGCCGTGCCCATTTCCACGATTTGTCCGGCGTACATGACCGCTACGCGGTCCGCCATCTTGGCAACGACGCCGAGATCGTGGGTGATGAAGATGATAGCCGTACCGATCTTGGCCTGCAGATCCTTCATCAGTTCGAGGATCTGCGCCTGGATCGTCACGTCGAGCGCCGTCGTCGGTTCGTCGGCGATCAGCAGCTTCGGATTGGCGGCCAGCGCCATCGCGATGACGACGCGCTGACGCATACCGCCGGAAAATTCGTGCGGGTACTGGTCAAAGCGCTTTTCCGCGTTCGGAATGCCGACGAGGTTCAGCAGTTCCAGACCGCGTGCGCGGGCGTCCGATCCGGAAATCTTTTCATGCGTGAACAGCACTTCGGTGATCTGCTTGCCGACTTTCATCGTCGGGTTCAGCGAGGTCATCGGATCCTGGAAGATCATGCCGATCTCTTTGCCGCGCATTTTTTGCATTTGGCTTTGCGTTTTTTTGATCAGGTCCTGGCCTTCGAACATGATCTGTCCGCGTTTGTACTGTCCTTGCGGCTCAGGCACCAGCTTCATGATCGCCTGGGACGTTACGCTTTTGCCCGAACCGGATTCGCCAACAATCGCCAGCGTCTCGCCTTTGTTCAGATGGAAGTTGACGCCTCGGATTGCTTGAACTTCGCCGGCGCGCGTTCTGAATGAAATCGCCAAATCTTTAACTTCGAGAAGTTTCTCCATGATCTCCACTCCCTATAAAGCCCGTTCGCGAAGGAACGGGCGGTTTGTCGCTTTTCGCATATCGTTCATTGGGCGTCGTACGTCAGGGCGCATCCCGCTTTTCCGAACGTTTGGGCCTTATTCGCCGAACAATGTTCCGCGAAACCGTATATAATATTGTAACTGCTGAGCTAACTGGCAGTCAAGCAGACATTGGATGTCAGGTGTCTATGAGCGGAAGACTGCGGTATGATACGTACGACGGCTTGCGGTGCCCGGGGACGCTCCCGACATCCGACATTCAGAGTCGATAGGAACATCAACGACGACCTACAAGGAGGCTGCGTGCATGACGAACAAACAAGCGCGATTGGACGAAGTTCGGCAGTTTCTGCCGGAATGGCTGGAGCAGAGCCGGCAGGAAGCGGCTTTCGGCGAGGTGGCTTCGTACATCCCCGAACTGTCCAAAGCGCGCCGGGACGCGCTCGGGATTCACCTGCTCGACCTGAGCGGCAACTCCGCTTCGGCCGGAGACTGCGACACGACGTTTACGCTGCAAAGCATCTCCAAAGTGTTCACCCTCATTCTCGCCCTGATGGACAACGGCGAAGAAGCGGTGTTCGGGCGCGTCGGCATGGAGCCGACCGGCGACAACTTCAATTCGATGCTCAAGCTGGAACTCGTGCGGCCGGGCATCCCGTTCAATCCGCTGATCAATGCCGGGGCGATTACCGTCTCGTCCATGATCAAAGGCTCTTCGCCGGAAGAGAAATCCGCGCGTATTCTCGAATTTTTCCGCCGTCTGGCGGGCGGCAGCGAACTGCAGGTCAACGAAGCGGTCTACCGGTCCGAATACGAGACAGGCAACCTCAACCGCTCGATCAGTTATTTTCTCGTGGAAAACGGTGTGCTGGACGGAGGCGTCGAGAACGTGCTGTCCGTCTATTTCCGCCACTGCTCGATCGAAGCCACCTGCCGCGACCTCGCGCGCATGGCGCTCGTGCTGGCCGGCGACGGAACCGACCCGGTCAGCGGCGAAGAACTGATCCCGCGCCGCTACGTGCAGATTGCCAAGACGTTCATGATTACGTGCGGCATGTACAATGCTTCCGGCGAATTCGCGATCAAAGCGGGTCTTCCGGCCAAAAGCGGCGTGTCCGGCGGCATCCTCACGTTCGTGCCGGGCGCGCTCGGCATCGGCGTCGTCGGCCCCGCGCTGAATGCCAAAGGCAACAGCAGCGCCGGCGTGCATCTGCTCGAACGCCTGTCGCAGCGAATGGACTGGAGCTTGTTCTGAATCGGCCTTGCCCGCCCGTAAGGTCGGATCAGGCTGTCGAAAAAGTCTCGCCTTCCTGCCTGAGGCTGACCTGAAATCCACATTTTGCTGTTTGAACGGCTTGTTTGGCTGAAATGTTGACTTCCCATCCACTTTTTCTTCAAAATTCGCTTTTGGCAGGTCCAATCGAAGTAAAAAGCTGACTTCCAGTCAGCTTTTTGCTTTTTGAGCAGCTTTTTCGCATAAAATACTGACTTTTGATCCGGATCACGCGGTCAGGCACGCTGTGCGCCGGGACGTGGTTTCCGGACACGCCGAGCCCGCCGCTTCTTATTCAGGAGAAGGCAGACTTTTTCAGCGCTGCGGCTATTTTTCCTTATGGATAGACCCGCTCGAAATGTTCGACCGTCGGAAAAGGATCGTAGTAGTCGTGCAGCATTTTTTTCCATTCCTGATACTGCGCCGAACCGCGGAAACCTTCCGTATGATCTTCAAGCTTCTCCCAATGCACGAGCAGCAAATATTTGTGGTCGTCCTCAAGACATCTTTGCAATTCGTGTCCTTTGTACCCCGAAATCTGCCCGATATACACCGAAGCCGCGCGAAAATCACGCTCGAATTGTTCCGTACGTCCCGGCTTGACCTGCAGCATGGCCGCTTCCAAAATCATGATCGGTTACCTCCTTTGTTTTTAGGGAGTATAGCAGGTACCTGAAAATCCTCCTCCTGCCCGCTCTTATCGCTCATGCCCATTCTCCTTCCTCCCGCCAGAACACGGCGTAATCGCCGAGCAGTTCGCTTAGCCCGGCGATCCGCGCATAGGACGGCAGTTCGTCGGCCCGAAGTCCGCCCGCCACGCGAGGCATTGCCAGATACAGTTTGTTCAAGCGATGCGGATAAGCGCCTTCGGGCGCCGGCTCGCCCCGGCGGACGACCGCAAGTTCGTGCGGGCGCTCCAGCAGCCGCGCCGTCTCCGCGGCGGTCGCGGGATGCTGCCGAAGCACATGCAGCAGCCCTTCGTCGGCGAGGTCGCCAAGCCGATCCGGCAGCAGGCCGCCGGCTTCGATCAAGCGGAGCGTGAGCGCGCGCAGCACGGCGACCGGCCCGATATTGTCTGCCGAAGCGTGATACTCCGCTTCGTGCACAATCAACCGAAGCGTCAGCTCGGCGGTACCTTGGTCCGCTTCGAGGTACGAGGAGCCGGACAAGCGGTAGCCGCGCAGCAGCTCCGGAGCGGGTTTCGGCAGGATGCCGAACGAGGCGGCGCTGCGTACCCACGAATCCAGATGATCGGCATGCAGCACCCGTTCCCCGTTGCGCAGCGGATTGGGGCGCAGCCCTTGGATGAGGTCGAATACTTCGGTCGCATTGAGCCCGTCCAGCGCCTGCCGGATTTCCGGTGAATGCAATACTTCTTCGGAGCGCCGGTGATGGTCGAAGCCTCCGATCCCTTCCAGCGCATGGCTGAACGGCCCGTGGCCGACGTCGTGCAGCAGCGCCGCCGCCCGCAGTTCCGGCCAGTCCGGCGCAAAATGCGCGATCAGCGCGAACACGCCGAGCGTATGCTGAAGCCGCGACGACGTATGCTGCGTATGCAGCGCCGCCGGTCCCGCATGGCGTACGAAATGCAGCCGGCGCAGCGCGTTCGTGCGCAGCAGCTTCGTCTCCGCCGCGCTCGGCACGATCGCCGTGCCCCACAGCGGATCGCGCAGCGCGTTAGGTCCGGCCATTTGGCCGTAGGCTCCGCCCGGCCGCATTCCGCACTCAGATTCTTTTTCCCGTTTCATCGTTTCCCACTCTCCTTGTGCGTCGTGCTTCAAACCTGTCTTTTCCAAGTATATCCGTCCCCCGCTTCCCGGGCAAAACTAACGACGGCTCCCGTCCCCCACCTCCCGCTCGACTTCCCCGCCGTCCATCGCATACAATCGGAGTACGCAACCCGGGCGGGGCCATCTTGGCGCGCCCGGACGGAGAGGAGACGCGACGCCGCATGAAAAAATGGATCACGCTCGCCCTGTATGCCGCGGCGCTGCTGACGATTCTGGTCTACCGCCACGAATTGAACGGCCTGCTCGGAGACGTCTCGCTACCGGCCGGTGCCGGTTGGGCGCTTGCGTTTCTGTTCGCTTTTTTCCCCGTGCTGCCGTACAAGCTCGTGATCGGTTCGCTCGGCTTCCTGTACGGACCGCTTGTGGGCGCGCTGCTGGCCTGGCTGGCGGTGACGGCGGCTTCGCTGATGCAGTATACGCTTGCGCGGGTGTTTTTCCGGGAGCAGGGGCGCGCCGCACTGTCCAAATATTCGGGCCTTGAGCGGATCGGCCGGATGATGGAACGCCGCCCGTTTCCCGTCATTCTCGCCGCCCGCCTCGTGCCGCTGCTGCCGCAGGCGCTCGTCAACTTGTATCCCGCTTTTCTGAACATTCGGCCGGTCATCTACGTCACGGCTTCCGCGCTGGGCAAAATCCCGGCCATGCTCGTATTCGCTTTCGTCGGCCAGAACCTGTTCACCGACGTTCCTAGAACGCTTACGGTGCTGGGCCTGTACGCGGGCTTCCTGCTCGCCGTCTACGCGGCCTACCGCCCGTTTGCGCGCAGGCTTCAGGACCCCAAGTAAGGCAAGGGCAGGCGCAAAAAGCGCGGCACACGGCAGGACATAAGGCGTTTGCTTGAAGGCTTGGCGGGGTAAAAGGAAAGTACGCAGGCGAAGCGGGAAGCTTTGCCGGAAGAAAGGGTGACTCCAGATGGACAAACAGATCGAAGCTTTGAGCGAATGGCTGAAGGGCAAGTCGGGTCAAACGCTGCATATCGAGAAAAAAGAAAACGAAGATACCGATATCGTGCGGTTCGAGCTTGAAGAGATCGGCGAGCGTCCGCAGGACAATCCCGTCGACGATTACCTCGAACGCGCGCTGCTGCTGCGCGGAAGCGGCAGTATCGTCAACGGCGAAGGCGAGAGCGTGCCGCTGCCCGGCGATACGTACGAGATCGGAATCAACGAACTCGCGATCGGCAGCCAGAGCGGCGATCGCCTTGAACTGACGAACGACCGCGCGGCTTACGCGCTCAGCGTCGAAGCGCCGCAGTCCTGATCGCACGAAGACCGCGCGCCGGATCGAACGCATGCCAAAAAGAGGCTCCTCTTCGAGAGAGGGCCTCTTTTTGTGCCGCTGCGTACCTTACCCTTGCTCAAAAAGCCCGCCGTTCCCCGGAAGGAAGCGGCGGACTCTATGAGAAGCGCTGAAGCGCGATAAAGGAAAAATTACTTGGATTCCGTTTGGTACAGGTCGATCAATTCTTCGATAGCGGATTTGCTGACCATTTTGCCTTTGAAGTAGACGAGATCTTCGGCTTCGCCCGTGAAGATGCAAGTCGGTGCGTATTTTCTGAGAATAATGCGTTCGCCGTCTACGAAAATTTCCAGTCCGTCTTTGATATCGATACCCATTGTTCTGCGAAGTTCAATCGGAATGACTACCCGTCCAAGTTCGTCTACGCGTCTTACGATGCCTGTTGCTTTCATTGCTATAATTCCCCATTTCGATTAAAATGATAATTGTCGACAAAAGATCGTCGTTATTCGATATTATTCGACATATTGTGCTTGCTTCAACTGTACTCCTCTTTATATATCTTGTCAATATGGAAATTTATACTACGGTCAAGTTTTTTTAACTCTTCTACGCAAATAAAGCGAAGCGCCTGTTCTAGGCATTTCGCTTTTTTATTTTTCCCTGTTTCTTCAAAGTAACCCTTTTTAGGGTATCCATTTTTTATAATTATTTGGAAAAGGTTTTCGACATCGTTTGTCGGTACAATTTCGACAAAATCAACGCTTTCCGACGATCCGGCTCTCATTCGATCGACAATCCGTCGTCGAATCGGAAGCGCCGGAGCGGTACCGCACGAATCCGACCGGCGCGCCAGTCCGGAAGATCGCTCTATTCCGGCGATGACAGCAGCCCAAAAAAAGCCCGCCGCAGAAGTCCGGTATGGACTTCCGCGGCGGGCTGCAGTTCGTTATCGGTTCGGCAGAAGCCGGGCAGCGGTTACCGTTCTCGCCCTTGCGGCGCCTGACGGTAACGATCGAAGATCGCCCGGCACAGCCGAAGCGGAGCGAGATGCCGCAGCATAGGCTCGCGATGATCGGTCATGCACGGATCAGGAAACGTCCGTCTGCGCATCGAAGCCCGGGCGCAGCAGATGGACGGTCGATCCTCCGCGGCCGGAAGCGGCCGAGTCCGAACGGCCGGATTCGACGAATCCCAGGCTGTGGTAGAATTCGTAAATATCCGGCGTCTGATCGCCGACGTCGACCGCCAATTCGCCGCGCTGCGACACATGGTCAAGCAGCGCGTTCGCGACGCCCTGACCCTGGTAGTGCGGATGCACGACGAGCAGTTCGACTTTGGAATCTTTCATGGCGATAAATCCGGTCAATTCCCCGCCGAAGCGTCCGCGCACGGCATGCAGTTCGAGCCGCTCGAGAATTTCTTCCCGGAACAGGCGGGCATAGAACTGGATGTCGCTCGGGTCAAGGTCCGACAGCGTGCGGCGAACCGACAGCAGCCAAATTTCTGTTAACCGATCCTGATGTTCTTCCGTACAAGCAATAATTTGCATGTGTACACCCTCCTTTTTGGAAAAGCTGATCCAATCTTCTGCTTAACGACGACCGACAGTATCTTCCACCGAGTGGCAAGGGTTCTTCCGCGAAAGCTTCGAATCGACGATGAAGGGACGTTGGAGAATGATATTTGAACAAATATAACATAAAAAAAGGCTGCCGTCTTGTGATATTTCTCTCTAAGGCGCGTTCAGAAGCCGGATTGTTCCGGCTCCGGCGACGGGCGTCCGTCTTCCGGCTGCGAGTCCTGCGGCCGGCTGTCGCCTTGCCGTTCGGAACCGCCGTGCCGGCGGCCGCGTCCGTGCGCGTGGCCCCGGTGTCCACCCGATACGCGTCCGCCTTCTTCCGGCTTGTCGTGCAGCTCGAACGCCTGCACAAATTCCCGGATGATGCCGTCCACCGCTTTCAGTTCGCCTGCAATGACCGGACGGATGCTGTCGAACGCCTGCTCTTCGAGCTGCGCGGACAGCGTGTCGCGTCGCAGTTCCAGCCGCTCCAGAAAATGCAGCGCCCGTCCGCGGCGGAACGTCTGCGCGCCTTCGGAGCGGCCGCGCCGCCCGCTTTCTTTTTCCTGCGTACGGTCGGCGTCCAATTCGTTCGGATACCCATGCCCTTTTTTCGGAAAATCCGCTTCTTCCCCATCGCGCATCTTGATCCCCTCCTTCTCCCTGTATGCTTCTGTATACAAATGTATTCATTACCCTGCCGCTTGTCAATCTTTGCGCAGCAAAAAAGAGCCGGCATGCTGCCGACCCTTTTGCTCATGCTTGATCCGATTGCCTGCGGCGCCGCCCCGATGCTATACGTCACCCGTTTACGAAGCTGTCTCGCAGTGGCGGCGGCAATCGCCGTGTTTGCAGGACGAGAACGTACCGATAAAATCGAGCCGGTGATCCGACACGTTAAACCCGTATTCGCGCTTCACGCGCTGTTCCAGCTCCGTCAGCCAATCGTCCTTGATCTCTTCGACTTCGCCGCAGATCGAGCAGATCATATGATGGTGCATATGCTCGTGGTCTTTGCTGCGCAGGTCGAACCGGGCAACGCCGTCGCCGAAATTCATCTTCTCGACCAGATGAAGCTCCGTCAACAGTTCCAGCGTCCGGTATACCGTCGCCAGTCCGATTTCCGGAAAACGTTCCTTCACCCGCATATATACGTCCTCGGCGCTCATATGGTCACGCTCGTGTTCGAGCAGAACCCGCATCGTCGCTTCCCGTTGAACGGTCGATTTATACCCTTTTGCCATCATCTGCTGCTTCATCGATTTGAGTTGTTCTTCCACGCTGATCAATGGTCTCGAACCTCCTTTGAACTTCTGGCTGCCTGTTTGCAGTTGTGGCGACGTTCTGTTCGCCGTTTTAATTAGAATGATTATAATTTAATAATAACGCAAATGTTCGCAATGCGCAAAGATTTTTATCACAGGCCCGAAGCCGAAGCCGCAAAAAAGCGAACCGCCGGCACGGAAAATCTTTTCCGTATCGGCGATTCGCCCGTACCCGCTTGTTCAATAAACGTTAACAAACGTCCGTCGTCGTGCGGTCCTCTTTTTCCCGTGCCGTCAAATCAGCTTTCCGCCGAAGACGGCGTGCCGACCGAACCGCCCGCTTTTTTGGACGTGCTCGATCTGCCCAGTCTGCCTTTGCGTTCCAGATGTTTGCGGAACAGGTACATGACGGCCAGATGTAGCTTCGCCTGCGTGTATTTGTACAGGAACCACGGCATCGAAGGCATGTAGTCGTGAATCGCCACGACGCAGTCGCTCGATCCGGGGATCATCAGAAATTCCAGACGCCCGGAATGGCTGTCTTTGGAACTTGCGAACATGCCTCCCGTGATCCGGTAGACGGCGCGGTCTTCGCCGCTTTTGACCGGATCGTAGCTCAACTCAAGAATCGGACGGCTGAAGAAGCGGATATAGACCCGGCTTACGCCGTCTTCGCCTTGGGTAACCCGGATCAGCGGTCCCATCGCTTTGCCCAGCCATTGCAAATAATATTCGCCGGCCCACTGCGCGTCTTTGCCCTGCGGCAGCGTCACGCGCTGCACGGAGCGGACGTCGGATTTTTTGATGCTTTCCGACGTCGATTCCGACGATTCGCCGCTCGACGATTCGCTTTTTTGGCTTTCTTTTTCCGCTTTTTCTTCTTTTTTGCGTTTTTCTTCTTCAATCGATTCTTTGGCCGCTTCCTTGAACGTTTTTTGCCCGTAGCTGATGCCTTCCACTTTGTTCTCTTCATGGGCGACCATCGGGTGGATCAGGCTTTCGATCAGCGGATACGTCATCTCGCGCGGCTCGCGGGTAATCATCGTCACCCAGAACCGGGACAGATTGACCGTCAGCAGCGGAAGATCGATAAAGCGGCGCTTCACGCCCATCACTTCGGCCATCTGCTTCATCATTTCTTTGTAGCTCATGACGTCCGGACCGCCTACATCGACCGCGCGGCCTTTGACCGCTTCGTTGTTCACGCTGTTCTTCAGAGCATTCAGCACGTCGTCGAGCGCGATCGCATGGGTCAGCGTGCGCGTCCATGTCGGCAGCGTCATGATCGGGAGGCGTTCCACCAGTTTGTGCAGGATCGGGAACGACGAACCTTGCGGTCCGACGATCAATCCGGCGCGGATCGTCGTGACCGGCACGCCGGACGATTCGAGAATCTTCTGCACTTCCAGACGGCTGCGCAAATGGCGGGACAGTTTTTCTTCCGGCACGTCGTCAGGCAGGATCCCGCTGAGATAGACGATATGCTTGATGCCGTTTTTGCGCGCCGCGCGGGCGAAATGGTCGGCCAGGATCGCGTCCATATCTTCGAAGTTGCCCTGCGTCAGCTTGGCGGTCGGCATCATCGAATGGATCAGGTAAAAAGCGAAGTCCGCGCCCTGAAGACTTTCCAGCGCGTCGTCCATCGAATAAAAGTCGCAGCTTCTCCATTCCACATGCTCTTCGTCTTCCTTCGAGCCGCCGTGGCGGGAAAGGGCGATAACGTCATAGTCTTCCGTCAGTTTTTTCATCAGGTTCTGTCCGATATATCCGCTTGCCCCGGTTAAAATGACTTTTGGGCGTTCGTGTTCGGTCGTTGGCATTTGTTCCATGAGTGCGCACCTTCTTCGTCTGGGATTTTAGCCGGGATGAGTTCATACGCAGCCGTACGGTCGAACTTTCGAATGGAAGCGTGCGTTCGGCCGCCGTTTCTCTTCATTACCCTCCAGACGGAAAAAGAACCCGGCAAAGTCGGTTTCCGCGGCGGCGCAGTCTTCGCGCCGGTCCGCAGGCCGAAAGCCGGGTTCGGGATTCATTTGCTAGGCATGGCCCAGGCCGCGATAGCGCCCGGTACGCAGTTCCTGCACGTAGGGAGCCAGTTCCGGCATCTGCGCTTCTTCCGCCTGGCGGACCGCAAGTTCGATATCGTACGGCACGCGGGCAAAAGTGAGATCCAGCGTGCTTTTGCGCCGTTCTTCGCCCAGCTCGCCTTCGAGAATCGCGTACGACGCCTGCGTCACGTCGAGCGGATTGCCGACGCTGCCGGCGTTGAACAGCAGACCGCCTTCCATATGCTGCATGTAGGCGTTATGAATATCGCCGTAGCCCGCCACGTCCGCCCGGATCGGTTGAACGCTGACGTCGGACGGCTCGAACAGACTGAGCTTTGCGGCGTAGTCGTCCCACGGCTGGATACGTTCGAACACGCTGCGGGGCGAGGCATGGAACAGCCGCACGTAGCGGCCGCTCAGCCAAAACTCGATCGAAAACGGCAGCGAGCGCAAATAATCCAGCCGTTCTTGGCCGAGCAGCCGCTGATGCCAGCGCAGCGTGGCCGAATCGGTCGGATTGGGCAGAAATTCGTCCCAGTTGCCTTTGACCGTATGCCGGCAGCTCCGGCGAATCAGGTCCACGACCCGGTCCGAACTGGGACCTTTGCCGACCAGGTCGCCGAGGCAGTAAATTTCCGAGATGCCGCGGCTCTCGACGTCGCCGAGCACCGCTTCCAGTGCCGGAAGATTGCCGTGAAGGTCTGATAGAATCGCGATTTTCGTCATGGGGCATCCTCCGTTTATAATCTTTTGCTTGCGTAGGGTTCAATAATCGATGCCGCGCACTTTCGCGAACACCATTTCGTTTACGAGCGTGCCGTCTTCTTCGCGGCGCCAGCTGCGCAGCACGCCTTCGAGCGCAAATCCCGCGCGCCGCGCAACCGCCGCGCTGCGCACATTGCGCTCGTCGCACCGGATCTCGATCCGATTTGCATCGAGTCGCTCCGCCGCGAACGCCGTCACGCCGTTGACGGCTTCGGTCACAAGTCCCCGGCCGGCCAGCGAACTGCGGATCCAGTAGCCGATCTCGAAGCGGCGCGCGTTCCAGTCGAACCGGTGCAGGCCGCTTGCGCCGACGATCCGCCCGCTTTCCCGGTCGGTCATCAGCAGCATCAGGTCCGTTCGCGCGAGAAATTCCAGCCGTTTGCGGCGCATCAGCCGCTCCGTGTCTTCAGGCTCCGGCAGCACGCGGGCAAACGGCATAAACGGCTTCAGCTCCGCTTGGCTCTCGCGAATCGCTGCGTTCAGTTCCGCGCCGTCGCCGGAACGCGGCGCCCGCACGATCAGTCGCTCCGTCTCGAAGTATTCGGGCAGCTCCAGCATGATCGGATCGAAAGTATCGCTCATATCGGCTCCTCTCCGTCCAGCAGGTCCGCTCCGTTCCATTCCCGGTCGAACCGTTCCAGAAACTCTTCCATATAAGCGTGGCGGCTGTCGGCGATGCGCCGGCCGTAAGGCGTGTTGAGCCGGTCCTTCAATAGAAGCAGTTTTTCGTAAAAATGATTGATCGCCGTATCGTTGCCGCTGCGGTACTCTTCCGACGTCATGTTCTGGCGGACGGGCAGATTCGGATCATGCATCGGGCGCCCTTTTTTGCCGGAATAGACGAAAGTGCGCGCGATACCGATCGCTCCGATCGCATCGAGCCGATCCGCATCCTGCACGACCCGGCCTTCCAGCGTGCTCATCGGCCGGCCGGACCCGCCTTTGAACGACATCGTGGCGATGATCTCCATAACCCGGTCCGTGTCCGCTTCGGCGACGCCGTGCTCCGACATCCAGTGTGCCGTCTGCCGCATGCCGCTTTCGGGATCGGCGACCAGTTTCTCGTCCGCCAGATCGTGCAGCAGCGCGGCCAGTTCGCAGATGAACAGATCCGCCCCCTCGGCCGCGCCGATCCGCTTCGCAAGTTCGGTCACGCGGCGGATATGCCACCAGTCGTGTCCGCTGCCTTCGTGTTCCAGTTCCCTTTGCGCGAGCGCCGCGGCCGCTTCCAAAATGTCCGTCTGCCGATCAAGCGGCGTCTGAGCTTGCGTTTGCGCTTGCTGCGAATGTTCCATAGGCCATTCTCCTTTTCGGTGCTAATCTTTTTCGGCCGGCCGTACGTCGAGGCGCAGGGCGCCGTGTTCTTCGTCCACGAACAGGCGGTCTCCTTCTTGCACTTCGCCGGCGATCAGCGCCCGGGCGACGCGCGTTTCCAGCGTACGCTGCAGATAGCGCTTCAGCGGCCGCGCGCCGTAGACCGGATCGAAGCCTTCCCGCGCGATCAGCTGCACGGCCCGGTCGGACAATTCCAGCTCGATCCGGCGCTCCGCCAACCGCGCCCGCAGCTCCCCGGCCAATTTCAGCACGATCCGGCCGATCTCGCCCAGTCCGAGCGGACGGAACAGCACGACGTCGTCGACCCGGTTCAGGAACTCGGGGCGGAAATGGCCGCGCAGTTCTTGCATGACGCGGTCACGGGCGGCTGCCGAAATTTCTCCGCCTGTCTGCCCGCCGCCTGCGGCCTCGCCGGTCAGATCCACCGAACCGATATTCGACGTCATGATAACGATCGTATTTCTGAAATCGACGTTTCGTCCGCGCGAATCGGTCAACCGCCCGTCGTCGAGCAGCTGAAGCAGCAGGTTGAACACGTCGGGATGCGCTTTTTCCGCTTCGTCGAGCAGGATAACGGAATACGGCTGCCTCCGCACCGCTTCGGTGAGCTGGCCGCCTTCTTCGTAGCCGATATAGCCCGGCGGCGCGCCGATCAGGCGCGAGACGCTGTGCTTCTCCATGTACTCCGACATGTCGAGCCGGATCATGTTCTCTTCGCGGTCGAACAGCGCGGCCGACAGCGCCTTCGCAAGCTCGGTCTTGCCGACGCCGGTCGGGCCGAGGAACAGGAACGAGCCGATCGGCCGGTTCGGGTCTTTGATCCCGGCCCGGGCGCGCAGCACGGCGTCGGTCACGAGGCCGATCGCTTCGTCCTGCCCGACGACGCGCTCGCGCAGCAGGTCTTCCAGACGCAGCAGTTTCTCGCGCTCTCCTTCGACCAGCCGGCTGATCGGAATGCCGGTCCATTTCGAGACGATGTCCGAAATTTCCGCTTCCGTGACCGCTTCGCGCAGCATCCGCTTTTCGCCGCCGCGCTGCGCTTCTTGTTCGGCCTGCTTCAATTCCCGTTCCAGACCGGGAATGATGCCGTAGCTCAGTTCCGCCGATTTGTCGAGATCGTACGCTTCCTGCGCTTCTTCCAGATCTTTGCGCGCTTTCTCCAGCTTGCGCTGCAGTTCGCGCACGCTTTCGATCGTCGCTTTTTCCATTTCCCAGCGTTCTTTCATGCCCAGATGCTTTTCCCGGAGATCCGCCAGTTCCCGCCGCAGCTTCTCCAGGCGGCGCACGCTGGCAGGGTCCGTCTCTTTGCGCAGCGCTGCTTCTTCAATCTCGGCCTGCATCATGCGGCGCGTCACTTCGTCCAGCTCGCCCGGCATGGAATCGATCTCCGTCCGGATCATGGCGCACGCTTCGTCGACGAGGTCGATCGCTTTGTCCGGCAGAAACCGGTCGGAGATGTAACGGTCCGACAGCACGCCGGCCGCCACGAGGGCGCTGTCATGAATTTTGACGCCGTGATGCACTTCGAAGCGCTCGCGCAGCCCGCGCAGGATCGAGATCGTGTCTTCCACGCCCGGTTCGCCGACCCGCACCTGCTGGAACCGCCGCTCAAGCGCCGGGTCCTGCTCGATATGCTCGCGATATTCGTCAAGCGTCGTCGCGCCGATGCAGTGCAGTTCGCCCCGGGCCAGCATCGGCTTGAGCATATTGCCCGCATCCATCGCGCCTTCGGATTTGCCGGCGCCGACGATCGTGTGCACTTCGTCGATGAACAGGATGATCCGCCCGTCGGCCTGCTTGATCTCCCGCAGCACGGCCTGCAGCCGCTCTTCGAATTCGCCCCGGTACTTGGCGCCCGCCACGAGCGAACTCATATCGAGCGAGAAGATCGTCTTGTCCTTGAGCCCTTCCGGCACGTCGCGCCTGACGATCCGGTGCGCCAATCCTTCCACGATCGCCGTTTTGCCGACGCCGGGTTCGCCGATCAGCACCGGGTTGTTTTTCGTTTTGCGCGACAGGATCCGAATGACCCGCCGGATCTCGGCGTCGCGCCCGATTACCGGATCGATCCGGCCGGCCCGCACTTCCGATACCAGATCGCGGCCGTATTTCTCCAGCGCTTCGTAAGTGTCTTCCGGCTCGCGGCCGGTCACCCGCTGGCTGCCGCGAATGTCTTTGAGCACGCCGAGCGTCTTGTCGCGCGTCATGCCTTCGGCGCGCAGCAGCTCGCCGATGCCTCCGCGCCGATCGCGGTCGAAAGCGAGCACGGCGTGCTCTACCGCCGTATATTCGTCGCGCATGCGTTCCGCTTCCAGCTGCGCCTGATCCAGCACCGCCAGCAGGTCGGCCGAGAAATAAGGCTGCACGCCGCCGCTGACCCGGGCTTTGCGCCGCAGCAGAAGTTCCGCGTCTTCAAGCGCCTTGCCCTGCGAAATGTCCATCCGCTGCAGCAATCTCGGCAGCAGGCCGCCGTCTTGCAGAAGCAGCGCCTTGAACAGATGCGGCGTATCGATCTCCTGATGGCCGCCCGCCGCCGCAAGAGATTGCGCGGAGGAGAGCGCTTCTTCCAATTTTTGCGTCAACCGGTTAAAATCCATCGTCCTGCCTCCTTATCGGGACCCGCGCTTGCCGAGTCCCGGCCGAAACGCGGACAGGCTCTCCAGGCGGCGGTACAATTCTTCTTCCGCCTGCGTCGGTTCGGGCACCGTAATTTCGATTTCCGCGAAAAAGTCGCCGTACGTGCCGTCCGCTTTTTGCAGCCCGCGGCGCGGAATGCGCAGCCTTCTTCCGGCGGCGATGCCGCGGGGCAGATTCAGGTTCACCGCGGCCCCGTCCGGCAGCTCGATCCGGGCCTGTCCGCCGAGCGCGGCCTGCCAGGGCGCGATGCGCAGCGAGGCGACGAGATCTTCCCCTTCCAGCGTATACAGCGGATGTGCGGCAATCTTCAGCGCGATGCGCAGTTCTTCGCCGGGAGCCAGGCCATTGCTGCCGCTGCCGGTCATGCGGATCGTGTTGCCGCTGCGCGAACGTTCGGGCAGCCGCAGGCCTATCGTTTTGCCGCCGAGCTTGATCCGGACCGTCTCGCCGCGGTAAGCCTGTTCCAGCGTCACTTCGAGCGTGGACGATTCCGGCGGGCGGGAACCGGCCTCTCCCATTCTCGTGCCGAAGCCGCCGACCCGCTCGTTGAAGAACATATCGAACATATCTTCATGTTGAAGATCGTTGATCCAGTCATAGGAGCCTCCGCCGAAGCCGGCTCCCTGGGAGCCGTACGTCCCCGTTCCGCCGCGCGAAGGACCGTTTCCGCCCGGACGCAGCCGGGAAGCGTCGTATTCGCGGCGCTTGTCTTCGCTGCCGAGCACTTCGTAGGCGGCGGCGATTTCTTTGAAGCGAGTTTCGGCCCCCGCCGCTTTGTTCACGTCGGGATGCCATTGTTTCGCCAGTTTTTGATACGCTTTCTTGATTTCCGACTGGGAGGCGTTCGCTGCGACTCCGAGTGCGTTATAATGGTCTTTGCCTGGCATGAATTTCCTCCCCCTTATGGGCCGGGCTGTCTACCCTCGTTCTTCTATATTTACCCGTTCTCTTTCATTTTATAGGAGCCGGCGGGGTTACGCATCTTTTTGCGTACAATGCGGTCGATTAACCTTCGTTTTTCGGGGCTTTTGTAAAAATCAGGTTTCGTTTTCGGTCAAAGGTTTAATTAGATGGGGAACAAATTCGCTTGCCGACACCCAGACTTTGAACATCACGACATAAGGAGGAGTTCTTATTGAGTACATATAGGCATATAGGAACCAAAAAATGGATAGCCGCCACACTGGCTTTCGGCGTTGCGTTCGGAGGAACATGGATCGCGCCCGACCTCGGATCGACCGCCCACGCGGCTTCCGCCCAGCCGGCCGGCTGGAACACCGCAGAGCGAACGGCGCTCGCGAAGACGCTGGCCATGGCCGACAAAGCCGCGGACGACTTCTACAGCGACCCCGGCAACGCGCGCTACCTGGCGGTCCGAACGGCTTCGGACAAAGCACGCGCCCTGCTGCTTGACGCAAACCCTTCACCCTCCAAGCTTAACGCCTCCCGCTCGGCCCTCGATTCCGCTCTTACTGCCTACATCGAAGATTATATTCGCGATTTCTCCATTCTCGAACGACAAACTTTCCAGACGGCCCGAATGCTCAGCGCTTCGACCGGTACGGCTCCGGGCATGTATCCGCAGGAAGCGGCCGACGCGATGATGGTCGTGATCGCCGAAGCGCAGGCAGTGGCGTACGATCCCAACTCGAGTGTGGAGCAGTTCCGCGAAGCCTATCGCAAATATATCGAAGGCTGGGCCGTTCTGCGTGACCGCATGAACGTCGATCGCGGCGAACGGTTGGCCGTGCTGAATGCCCAGCGGCAGGCGGCCGAACAATCGGCGCTCGGAGCGGCAGGCAGTCGTGACGTGGAAAAATGGCTGAACGATTTCCGCTCGCAGGCGAACGAAATGGAATCCGCCCTGGTCAACTCTTCGGGCGTGCTGTCTATGGAAGCGGCAGCGCGGAACGTGCAAACAGCCTACGACTGTCTCGTCGAAGGCGTGCAGCTGGATGTTGAATTGAACGAAGCGCGCAAGCTGCTCGATTCGCCCAAAGGCATTCGCTCGGGTCAATATCCGAGCTCGGCCGTGGGCGAACTGCGCAAGGCGATCAACAAGCATGCGCTGACCTTGTCGAGAACGTCGACGCAGGCGCAGCTGCAGGACGCCCGAAGTTCGCTGGTTCAAGCGGTGGCGCAGTTCCACTCGACGCTGAATCCTTAAATTCTTGAATAGGCCATACACACCAAAAAGACACCGGGAACGGTGTCTTTTTGGTGTGCGGCGCGACGCCGGATCGGCGATGTGCCATAAGGTATCCCCTTCGGGATTCGACCTTCTCTTATTCAATTCTCTTGTTCGATTCTCTTGTTCGCTTCGCTTATTCGTGACGCAGCGCGTCGATCGGATTGAGCTTGGCCGCTTTGTTCGCCGGATAATAACCGAAGAAAATGCCGATAAACATCGAGAACAGGACGCTGCCCGCCAGCACATAAGGCGAAAACGTAAATGACGCTCCCAGCAGCCTGGAACCGACCATGCCAAGTCCCACGCCTGTCGCGATGCCGATCAGTCCTCCCGTCACGCACAGCATGATCGCTTCGGCCACGAACTGCGTCCGAATATGTGCATCCCGGGCTCCGAGCGCTTTGCGAATGCCGATTTCGTGCGTGCGCTCCGTGACGGACACGAGCATGATATTCATGACGCCGATCCCGCCAACGACGAGCGCGATGCCGGCCACCGCCGCCAATGCGATCGATAACGTGCCCAGCACCTTATTGCTTGATTCCAATTCCGCTTTCATGTTGTACGCATACGATTCCCAGTTTTTATTTTTCTCGTACTGCTTGCTCAGGTAGCTGCCGATCTTCTCCGTAAAAACGGTCGGATCGATATCGGCGCGAGGAACGATCGTCAACGAAGTGAATCCTTTGTACGGCGAATCTTTTTTGGCGGTGCTTACCGGAATATAGCCGCTCGTCTCCAGGTCTTTCTCGGACGTCATGGCTCCGCTTCCCCCCATGCCGGGCGTCTCCACGTAGGCATAGATGCCGATGACGACAAAAGCTTTGATCGCTTTGTCGGTATAGACGATCAGCGTTTGGCCGATCGCCGCTTCATTCGATCCGTACAGCGCTTTGGCGCTTCGATCGGAGATGACGATCACGCTGCGGGTGCCTTTGACGTCGGTGTCGCTGACGTAGCGCCCCAGCGTCATTTTGATTTTGTTCGTTTTGGCGTAGCCGGGATTTACGCCCGTCAGCGACACGTTGCTGAATTTGCGTCCGAGCTTGGCTTTGCCGCGCCCCGCTTCTTCGGACAAAGAGACCGTCTCGATCTCGGGAAAACGGCTGGTCATCGCGGCGATCTGCTCGTTGGAGATCCGGTCCGTGTCTTTGGGCACTTTCGCCGCCGCGCCGTCCGACGCTTCGCTCATGTCGCTCGAACGCATTTGCAGGCCGAGCGACACGTTGTTGACGCCCATTTCCGCGAATTGACTCGTGACGGAAGAGGTCATCGCATTGCCGACGGAAATGACGGCGATGACGGACGCGATACCGATAATGATGCCGAGCATCGTGAGAAAAGAGCGCATTTTGTTCGCCCGCAGGCTCTCCAGCGACAGCAGCAGGTTCTCAATCATGCAGCAGTCCTCCCGTGTTCGATCCGGCTTGGTCGGAAATGATCCGTCCGTCTTTGAGCGTCACGACGCGCGGACACAGTTCGGCCAGTTCGACGGAGTGCGTAATAAAGAGCAGCGTCTTTTTTTCTTCCCGGTGGATCTTCAGGAAAATTTCCAT
The DNA here is from genome assembly GCF_008634075.2 of Saccharibacillus sp. WB 17. Lineage (NCBI taxonomy): Bacteria > Bacillati > Bacillota > Bacilli > Caryophanales > Paenibacillaceae > Saccharibacillus > Saccharibacillus sp. WB 17. The sequence goes on from NZ_VPFK02000041.1 coordinate 57,801, forward strand.
GACCCGATTGCCCGTTTTGGAATCCAGGGCACCGGTCGGTTCGTCGGCCAGGATAAGATCGGGATTGTTGGCGAGCGCCCTTGCGATCGCGACCCGCTGCTTCTGGCCGCCGGACAGCTCGTTCGGCTGGTGGTCCATCCGCTCGCCCATATCCATCATCTCCAGCAGTTCCCGGGCGCGGCGCGTACGCTCGGACGGTTTGATGCCGGCATAGATCATGGGCAGCGCCACGTTTTTGAGCGCGCTGTTGCGCGGGATCAAGTTGAACGATTGAAAGACAAAGCCGATCTGCCGGCTGCGAATCCGCGCGAGTTCGTCGCGGTTCATCTGCTGGATCGGCGTGCCGCCCAGCTCGTATTCGCCGCTGCTCGGCTGGTCGAGCGCCCCGATGATATTCATCAGCGTCGATTTGCCGGAACCGGATTGGCCGACGATCGCCACGAACTCGCCTGCGGCGATGCTCAGATTGATCCCGTCGAGTACCGTAATCTCGTTTGGCGTGCCGGCAAAGTACCGTTTGACCAGGTTGCGGATCTCAATCATTCGCGGCGGCCTCCCCGGACGCTCCAGGCATCGCCGGCATCGGAGCGGCGGCATCCTGCGCGGACGACAACACCTTCATGCCCGGTGCGAGCTTCGGCGATTCGATTTCGGTTACGATATCGTTCTGAATGCCCGTCGTGACCGGCATTTCCTGCAGGGTGCCGTTCTCTAACACGTAGACCGAACTTCCGCTGTCTCCGATCTTCACGGCATCCAGCGGGACGGAAAAGACGTCTTTTTTCTGTTCAAGCGCAATCGTCATTCGGGCGCTCGTCCCGATCCGGATACGGGGATCGGCTTTGGCGATGTCCACTTTGGCCGCGAACTGCACCGCCGTGTTCGCAGCGGGCGCCGCAGCGGCCGTTCCCGTCGTTTCGGCCGCGCCGCCGCTCTTTACCGCCGCTGCGCCGACATAGACGACCTTGCTCGGGAACGATTCGTCTCCCGTCGCTTCCGTCTGCACGACGGCCGACTGTCCGACTTTCAGGGAACCGATGTCCGCTTCGCTGATCGCAGCCGATACGGTCAATTTCGTTTTGTCTTCGATCGTAAACAGCAGTCCTGCGGCAAATTGATCGACCGCTGCGTTTTTGTAAGTGACCGTGCCGGAGATCGGCGCGGTAATCACGGTATCCGCCAGCTGTTTTTTCAACTTTTGCAGACCGATCTGCTGCAGGCCGATATTGACCTCCGCCGCTTCGTCCGTTTTGGATTCGGCGATTTCCTGGCTTAACTGCGTGCTTTTGTAGCTGTTTTGCGCGCGCTCGAGCGCTGCCGCGGCCGTAGCGAACGCATCGCTTTGGTTTTTCAGCGCGCTTTCGTAACCGATTTTCGATTTTTCCAACGCTTCCCGGGAAGCGGCCCATGCCTCGTTGGCCGTATTGACCGCGCCCGTGTAGGACTGCTTGGCCCGATCCAGCGTGTCGCGCGCCGTCGTCAGCGATTCCCCGGAACTTGCGACCGCGTTGTCGTACGCCTGCTGCGCTTTTTCCAGCGTATCCTGCGCCGTGACGAGCGCCTGCGACGCTCCTTCAAGCGCTGTACCGTACGCCTGTTTGCTTTTCTCCAGCGTATCTTCGGCGGTCAAGAGCGCTTCCTGCGCCGAGTTCCAGACGGTGTCGAACGATTGTTTCGCTTTTTCCCACGTATCTTTGGCGGTGATCCGGGCATCCGCGGCGCTTTTGAGCGCCGCGTCGTAAGCGACCTGCGCACGATCCACGTTCTGCTTGGCCTGTTCCAGCGCTTCCGCCGAACTCGCGACCGCCTGCTTGTAGTCCAGATTGGAACTCGTGACCGCTTCCTGGGCCGTCCGGATGCCGTCTTTTTGCGCCTGATAAGCGGCGGCCAGCGCCGCCTGTCTGTCGCTCACAGCCGAACTGGCTTGATCGGCCGCGCTTTTGAGCGCCGGATCGCCGGCCGGAACGGTCGCGCTTTTGCTTGCTTCGTACGCGGCCGAGGCGCTGCGGTAATCGCGCTCCGCGTTTTGCAGGGCGAGCGAAGCTTGCGTAATTTGCCCGTTCGAGCCGGACTGCGCTTGATTCAACGCTTCGACGGCGCTGTTATAGCGGTTCAGCGAAGACTGTTCGCTCAGCGGCTTGCCGGCTTGTAGTTGGGCGTACTTATTGGCGGCGTTCGTCAGTTCCGTTTTGGCGGTTTTGACCGCCGCCGTGTTTTCGGGCAGCAGCTGCGATTCTTTGTACGCCCGCTCCGCGATGTCCAGGTCTTTTTTGGAAGCCTGCACGGTCGGGGTAAAATAACCCTGGGCGGCCAACTGGTTGTAGGCGCGCTGGGCGACGTCCAGTTCTTTTTTCGCGGACCAGACCGTCGTGCCGCCCGAGCCGCTTTTCGATTGCGCCGCCAGATTTTCATATTGTTTTTTGGCAATATCCAGCTCTTTTTGAGCCGAAACGACCGTGGTGTTTGACCGGTTTTGCTGCTGGGCCGACAACAGATCGTACTGCCGCTGCGCAACTTCCAGATCTTTTTCGGCCGATGCCAAAGCGCCGCCCGACCGGCCCTGCGCCTGGCTGCGGCTGAGGGCCAGCTGCCGCTCCGCCGTTTCCACGTCCGCGCGAGCCGATACGACCGCCGTGCTCGGCTGCTTCTCCGCGTAGAGTTTGGCTTCGTCGTACTGCCGCTGCGCCGTCTTCACTTCAAGCGCAGCGGCATCCACACTCCCCTTGGCGGTCGCGATCGCGTTTTTGTTGTCGGTCCCCGCGCTTTTGAGCGCTTCGCGTGCGGTCTTCAGATTCAGTTCGGCCGATTGGATGTCCAGAATAAGATCGGCTGTCGCAAGCGACGCCAGCTTCTGGCCGGCTTTGACCGTATCGCCTTCCTTAACCAGCACTTCCATCAATTTGAGTGAAGAAGGCGCATAAATATTTCGGCTGTTCTGGCTCTGGACCGTGCCCGATACGAGCAGCGAACGGGTCACTTCCCCTTTTTGCAATTCGGTCGTCTGCAAATTTTGCAAATCCGGTCCGGCGTTCGGTTTGGCGCTCAACATGGAAGACCAGATCCACCAAGCCGCAATTCCGGCAAAAAGAAGACCTATCCAGATCCATTTGGATTTTAGTAATCGTCCGATTTTGTTCATTGGCTGCGTTCGACCCCTTCTTGTGGGTTATAGGATACATTCTCCACAAGTTACCGAACCCGTCTTAAGAAGCGCATGCGTCAATTCTTAATAATTCTTAAGCGAAGACCCGGTTCAGCCGTTAAAGGAAGTAAACTAACAAGTAAAAGGTAAAAAAATCGACGCTGCGCATGGAGGACTGAACGTGAAAGAACCCAAAACTATTTTGATCGCCGACGACAACGACGAGATCCGGGAGATCGTTCGGGTGCTGCTCGAAAGCGAAAATTACCGGGTCGTCGAAGCCGTGGACGGCGACGATGCGGTCCGCAAAGTGGACGAACAGATCGACCTGATCATTCTCGACATCATGATGCCCGTCAAATCCGGCTTCAAAGCGTGTATCGAGATCCGGGAAAAATCGAGCGCCCCGATCCTGTTCCTGACGGCCAAAACGCAGGATTCGGACAAATACATGGCTTTTTCGGTCGGCAGCGACGATTACATGTCCAAGCCTTTCTCCTATACCGAACTGGTATACCGGGTCAAAGCGCTGCTGCGGCGGTATTACGTCTATCGGGGCAAAGAAAAAAACGCCCCCCCTTCCCATCTGCTCCAAATCCGCGACCTGACGATCGATACCGATTCGCACGAAGTGCGCGTCGACGGCAGGGAAGTCGTCCTGACGGATATCGAATACCAGATTTTGCTGCTCATGGCCCAGAACCAGCGCAAAATCTTTTCGGCGCAAAATTTGTACGAAAGCGTATGGGAAGAACCGTATTTTTACAGCTGCAACAATACCGTCATGGTCCATATCCGCAATCTGAGAAAAAAAACCGAAAGCGATCCCCAGGAGCCGAAACTGATCAAAACGGTGTGGGGAAAAGGGTATCGAATTGAGTAGGCCCGCTTTTTTCCTCAAACTCAAAGTGAAGCTGACCGCGGCACTCGGCTTGGCTGTCGTATTGGCCGTCCTGCTGTTTTTGACGCTGCAAACGGTCGGCTGGAACGTGATTGATCATTATTTCGGCCAGCCTTCGTTCATCGCGCAGCAAAACCAACGTACGGTCGCTCAACTGTCCGATTACGTGTCCAAAAACGGCTTGAGTATTGATGACGGCAAACGCCTGGACGATTGGGTGAAAAACAAGAAATATTTGAACATTTACGTGTATAAAGACAAGCAGCTGGTCTATGCTTCCAACGGTTACAACATGCAAATCGGTACGCAATCGACAGAGCCTTTCGTGTCCGACAGCGCCCTTCTCCCGATCTCTTTCGCCGATGCGGACGCGGAAGTATTCGTGGAATCGTTCACCGAATTCCGATATTATACGACAGTCACTTTCGTATCGCTGGCGTTGGCGTTCTCCCTGTTCCTGCTGGCTGTGGTACTGCTGATCCATGTCAAGACGTCTTATGTCGAAGTATTGGAAAAAGAAATCAAAATTTTGGAAGGCGGCAATCTGGAGCATCCGATCACGATCCGGGGCAAAGACGAATTGTCGTCGCTTGCACAGAGCGTCAACGAGATGCGCAAATCGTTTATCGAACGGTTGGAAAACGAGGAATCGGCCCGGCAGGCCAACAACGAGCTGGTGACAGCGATGTCGCACGATCTGCGCACGCCGCTGACGGCGCTGATCGGCTACCTCGACATTATCCAGTATCGCAAATACAAAACGGAAGAGCAGCTGTTCAAATACGTGGCCAACAGCAAAGACAATGCGTACCGCATCAAAGATTTGTCCGATCAACTGTTCGAATATTTCCTGCTGTCCTACAGCCAAAACGATCTGCCCGAGTTGGAGGAATACGACGGTCCGCCGCTGCTCGACCAGTTGATCGGTACCCATGCGCCGCTGCTGATCGACGAAGGGTTTGAATTCCGGTTCGTTCCGTGCGAGGAACCGTTCACGCTGCCCATACACGTCATGTCGATGCAGCGGGTATTCGACAATCTGTTCTCCAACCTGCTCAAATACGCGGACAAATCGGAACCGGTCTCGATTCGCTGCACGCTGCGCAAAGAGCGGCTGTGCATTTATTTCGCCAATGCCGTCAAACCGGACAGCGACCGGACAGACAGCAACGGCATCGGAACGAAAGTGTGCGAGAAAATCGTGCACAATCACGGCGGAAGCTTCGACGTGTCCCAGAAGGCGGAATCGTACAGCGTGCGGATCTGTCTGCCGGCGAATTTGAAAGCTTGAACAGTCAGGTCGAACAGACTGCGGGAAGCACGGGCGCGCTTCAAGCGCATGGCAGCCAGGCAGACACCGCGGAAACGAAGAAAAACCCCTTCGGGGGATCGTGCGGGCGGCGCTCATCGAGGATGAGGCCGCTCCGTGCGGTCTGCCCGGAGGGGTTTATTGGTCATCTATTCGATACAGCGCAGCGTTCACGGGCTTGCGCCCGAACGCTCTCAAGCGAGACGAATCAGTCTTCGCCTTCGATCAGGATGCGCTTGCTGATCGTGTTTTCCTTTTTCGGAATGTCCAGCTTGAGCAGTCCGTCTTTGAGTTGGGCGCGAATGCCTTCGCGGTCGACGTCTTCCAGGTAAAAGCGCCGTACGAATTCGCCGTAACGGCGTTCGCTGCGGATCGCCCGGCGGCCGTCTTCTTCGGTTACCGGTTCTGCCTGCTGCCGCACGGCTCGAATCGTCAAATGCGGAGCGGTGTAATCGATATCGATCTCTTCCTTGCGGAAGCCCGGCAGCTCCGCTTCAAGCAGGTACCGGCCGTGATCTTCGTGGATGTCGGTGCGGAAAGACAATGCCCGTTCCCGGAACGGAGCGGCGAATTCCTCCCCGAACGTATCTCCGAACGTTTTAGCGATCTGACTGAACATTTCTTCCGCTTGTCTGCCAAAAGGGCCTTGTTCAAACATCTTCCATTCTCCTCTCGAAATTGAATTGTCGATGAAGTCCTGTGCACGACGTTTGTTTGACCTTAATTGACCTTGCATCTCTATTATAAAACGAATCGGTCCGGCTTACAATGCCCGATGGGGCTTTTTACAACTTCAATTCCATCGGCACGGAGCAGGCGGAATAGCCGTTTTTGGTATAAAACTCTTCGCCGCGACCGCTCGGCCACACCATGATGAAATCGTGGTCCAGCTCGCGCGCCCACTGCTCGATCACCTGGGCCAGCCGGCTGCCGATGCCGAGGCCCCGATGCTGCGGTCGCGTATAGACGTTGGTCATATAAATAAAAGGCTTGGTCATGCGTCCGGGACGCGGCACCTTGCGTACCATCTCCAGGTAAGCGTGTCCCACGATTTCTTCGCCGTACTCGGCCAGCCAGACTACCCAATTCTCGGACCCGATCGCTTCGATCAAAAACTCCTGCATCTCGTCCGCGTAATCCCGCCGCTGCTCGTCCGTCAAAGTCACTTCCGGATGGTTCTCCAGCGTCGATTCGTAGCGCATCTCGGTCAACTGCGCGACATCGTCGGGTCTGGCCGTACGCATAATCAGCTCGCTCATCTTATCTGCTCCCGTCTGCTATGGATTGCTCGTTTCGTCATTCGTTATCGCTTTTCATTCTACTGGAATTCCGTTTATTGGGCAAACCGGAATGTGATGGAGCTTCGGCATAGCAAAAACGGACACCGGTTGAACCGGTGTCCGTCGACGGCATTACGAATGCGAATACGTCCGCCCTGCCGATTGTGTTCTTGAAACGGTTTACTTGTCTTCTTTGTCGCCGGCCTGCTGCGAAGAAGCTTTGCCGGTCCAATCGTCTGCCTGCGTTTCGACGTTCGATCCGTTTTCTTTTCTTGTCTTTTCCATCAATGTGTCTTCGCCCGCGCTTTTCTGATTCGGATCTTCGTTTGGATTGCTCATGTTGTTTGCCTCCTCGAAATGGTCTGATGTCGTTCGACAACGTATCATTACCCGTTACGGGGAGAAAATAACCGTTTTGCGCATCTTTCTCGCGCACGGCGCACGCCAAAGGCTCAGCGTACCGACAGCCAGGCCCGCCCGCCTCTGCGTTCCACGGCGACCGGCATTTCGAAAAATTCGCTCAGCTTCTCTTCGGTCAGCACGTCTTCCGACCGGCCCCGGGCGAAGATCTTACCGCGCCGAATAAGCAGCGAATGCGAGAATACGGCGGAGATCTCCTCCGTATGATGCGTCACCAGCAGCAGCGTCGGCGCATCGCTTCGGGCCGCCAGGCGGTCGATGCTCTGCAGCAGCGCTTCGCGCGAGATAAAGTCCAGGCCGTTGCTGGCCTCGTCAAGGATGAGCAGCTTGGGCGACGCCATCAGTGCCCTCGCGATCAGCAGCTTCTGCTTTTCGCCCTGCGAACACGTCTGGTACGCCCGGCCGAGCAGATGGGCGCAGCCCAGATCTTCCATCAATCGCTGCGCTTTGCAGCGGTCTTCGCTTTCGATTTCGGCGTACAGCCCGATCGAAGCGTGGCGGCCGCTGATCACGATGTCGAGCGCCTGCTCGCTCGGCCGGATCTTCTCCTGCAGCGACGAACTGACCCAGCCGATCGATTTGCGCAGCTCGCGCAGATCGACCGTGCCGAACTTGCGCCCGAGCACGGAGATCTCGCCGCTCGTCGGCCACATATAGCCGTTGATCATGTTCAGGATACTCGTCTTGCCCGAGCCGTTAAGCCCGAGCACGGCCCAGTGCTGGCCTTGTTCGACGACCCAGTCGATGTCTTGCAGAATCGTCTGTTCGCCGCGTCTCCAGGAGACGTTGTGCAATTCGATTGCCGTAGGCATGGTGTTCCTCCTTCCTGACGCTTCAGTTCCGCAGATGCTCCTGCGCGTTCGTAAACACGATGCGCCGGCGCGAGCCGTCAATCCGCCACAGATGCACGCCCGTATCGCCGGTCGCAAGCGACAGCTCCGTATGGAACGGCAGATTCATCAGGCTGTGGAACAGCATGTTGATCATTTTGCCGTGCGATACGATGCAGATACGCCGCAGGTCGGAAGTCGGGCGCTGCGACGACAGCAGCTTGGACAGAACCGCTTCCGCCCGCGCCCGGAACTGGATCTCCGATTCCGTATCGGCAAACGTGTCGTACGGCTGGCGGCCGGAGACCGGCAGCGGGAAACGCAGGCGCGCTTCTTCGCGCTTGAGCCCGGCCAGCAGACCGTTGTCCCATTCCATCAATTCTTCGTCGTAAGCGACGGTCAGCTTGCACTCCTGCGCGATCGCTTCCGCCGTGCGCGCGGCACGCTTCAGCGGACTCGACAAAATCTCGTGCGGCCGATACCGCTTCGCGATCCAGGCTGCCGCAAGGCCCGCCTGGCGTTCGCCGAGCGGCGTCAATTCAAAATCCGCCCGTCCTTCGTGGCGGTCTTCCAGATCCGCCTGCGACTCCCCGTGCCGCACGACCAATAATTCTATCATCGCCGTTCATCCCCCATATGTGTCGTTATCGATTTTCCGCTCATGTTATTGTCGCCTTTTTCGCGGTTTTGATCAATCGGCATATTCTATCATGAATTTTTCATATATTGATATTTAATTATAGGAACTCCTTTTTTATCTGTTTTGGCCGTAAAAAGAAAAAAGCTTTTTCGGGAAAATCCCGAAAAAGCCTGGATATGCGTAATAGGGAACGACATTATGAGAGCGGTGTTAGGGTTAGGCGTCAAATGAACAGTTCGTCAACGACCAGATTGCGCTCGCGCGACAAATCGTGGAATTCGTCGCCGACCCGCACGAGCGGCTTGAACAGGTCCGACGGATTGTTGAGAATAATCGTCCCCGTCTCTCCGCTGCTTAGCCGTACCTTTTTGCCGATCAGATTCGACATAAGATGCTGGACGAGCGCCTGAACCGGCTTTTCGTTCAGCTTGCCGAAGCCAAGCTCGCTCACTTCACGCAGGACTTCAAGCAAGGGACGCTTCGGTTCTCCCCGTTTGCTCTCGGACAATCTCAAGTATGTATCGGCGACCGCCACGATCTGCGAGTACGGATGAATGTCCGGCTTGGTCAATCCCTGCGGGTAACCGGAACCGTCTTCGCGCTCGTGGTGCTGCCAGGCGACCAGCGCGGTCGTCTCGTCCGCCATCGAACCGCGAATGACGTCGTACCCGAGCTTGGTGTGCTTGCTCAGCTCCTGCCGGTCGTAGTCGGTCAAATAATCTGTTTGGTTGCGAATCGTCGGCGACACTTTGCTTTTGCCGATATCGTGCAAATAGCCGGCTTTGCTGATTGCGTAACAGTCTTTGCGCGTATAGCCGAGCCAGGTCGCGATGTAGTAGGAGAGCATCCCGACCTGCATCGAGTGGTTGTACAGACTGACGTCTTCGCGTTCCAGCACGAGCAGCAGCGACACGACGTCGCGGTGTTGGTCCACCGTACGCAGCAGCGGCTCAAGCTGCAGATCGACGGTCGCTTCGTCGAACTTTCCGCTCGTCAGCGCTTCCAGAAAAATGGTTTGGTAGCCACGGATTGCCAGTTCGATATGGCTCTGCATCGCGGCTCCGATCACGGAAGCGGCTCCGTTCGCCGCCGTCCGCGGCTCGATTTCGACGTAGTCGATCTTGTGGCGGTTCAGCAGTTCCGTCTCTTCGTACTTGACTACCGTTCCTCTGGGCAGTACGTGCAGCCCCGCCGCATTGAACGCGTCTTCCCTCAGCGTATCGCCGTGTTCCAGATCCGTGACATGGATTCGCAATGGACAACCTCCTCGATGTACCTACAAACTTGTTTTCTTATTATAAAACATATCGGACAAAAAGTTTTTTTTATTAGAAAGCAAGCATTAAAAACGACTTTAGTCCGGGCTAAAGCCCAATAAATAAGGCAAATCACCTATCTGTTCATCATTAAAATGTTAATTAATGGATCTTATACTCGGAATTTCAATCCGCCTGTCCGCTAAAAAAAGCGCTCTCTTCTTCCGATAACTGGAATATGACATAATTTTATCAGGCGTCCATAAAAAGGAGAATCCCGAATGCTTCAAGCCTGCCTCAACGGGTCGCGGACCCGCAGCGATCATCCCGCCGTTCCCCTTACCCCGGAAGAGATCGCCGACGATGCCGAAAAGGCGGTCCGCGCCGGAGCCGCCGAACTGCATATCCATGTCCGCTGCGAACGCGGCGGCGAGAGTCTCGAAGCGGCCGACGTCGCCCGCATGCTGCTGGCCGTACGCGGCCGGGTACCCGGGGTGCCGATCGGCATCTCCACCGCCGGGTCGATTTTGCCGGGCAGCGGCGCGAAAATGCGGCTGCTGCGTTCGTGGCAGGTGCTGCCCGACTACGTCTCGATCAATATCCATGAAGCCGACGCCGAATGGATGATCGCCGCGGCGCTCGAACGCGGCATCGGCGTCGAAGCCGGACTGTGCGGCGAAGCCGACGCCGAACGTTTCGCCGCCATGCCCGGCTTCGGCTCGTGCCTGCGCGTGCTGATCGGGATTCACGAATCCGATCAAGGCCGGGAATCCGCCGTCGTCCGGCGGATTCGCACCGTGCTGCATCGGTCCGGCTGCGCGCTGCCGTTGCTGCTGCACGGCTCGGACCAAACGATGTGGCCGATGTACATAGAGGCGATGCTGCAAGGGCTGGGCGGCCGGATCGGGCTGGAAGACGGAACGATGCTGCTGTCCGGCATCGCCGCCAAAGACAACGAGGAATTGATCCGTACGGCCAAGCTGATCGAAGGCCGCTTCTAGCCGCTTCGCGGCGACCGGCCCTGCGCCTTGTACTTGTGTCCCGTACTTCTCCGCGAGCTCCGTGCAAATCGAAAAGCCCTGCCGCCCGATCACGGGCAGCAGGGCTTGCTTGATGACGGCGTCAAGCGCCTTATTCTTTGATGTTGCCGGACTGCTTGAGACGTTTGGCGATTTCCTTGAACTCGTCCGCGGAAATGCCCGGCGCGAATTCTTCGTCGATCGGCGGAGCTTCCGGAATCGGCACGCCTTTCGGGACGCCGGCGATGACTTCGAGCGGCGATCCGTCTTCCGGATGGGTGCCTTTCCAGATCTGGTCGATCGTGTTGAAATCGTTGTCGCTCCACGTGTACAGCTTGGTGTGCACGCCTTTTTCTTCGTATTTGCGCGCTTCGTTGAACTTGCGGTTGTCCAGCGAAGGAATCGGAATCAGCTTGGTAACGTTGACGCCGGTCGCCACTTCGAGCGCTTTCGCGTACGCGACCACGTGCACGCCTCCGCGCACGAGCAGGAAGCCGACAACGGCTCTTGCCGCCGGATGATCGGTCATTTCGTATACTTTCATCTTGTGGGTACGCGCTCCGCACTCCAGGAAGAAGTTATGCAGCAGATCTTCGACCAGGTTGCCGCTGTTGAACACGTTCGCGCCGGTCCACGGGTTGCCCATGGAATCGATCGGCATGCCGCCCTGCGCGCCCGCGAGGAACGGATAAGACAATCTGGCGTCCTTGACGGCATCCAGAGGCGTTTTGTCCGGATCGCCCGGCGACGTGGAGCCCTGCAGAATTTTGCCGATGCCGTGCGTCACCAACTCAACGTGGCCCAGTTCTTCGGCCGTGATGCTCATGACGAGGTCGTAGAACGGTCTCAGCTTCGATTTGGAACGGAAGTTAAACGATTGGAAAAGATAATTGTTCAGCGTAGACATTTCGCCGAATTTGCCTCCCAGCAGTTCTTGCACGGCCGCTGCGGCATTCGGATCTGGCTTTTCGACGTCCGGAATCTCGATCATGATCTCTTCCATGCGTTTGAACATGTTAAGGCGTCCTCCCAAATGTAGACGAAATATGCTGCTACCCGCTATTACACCCCCCGGGCTTTTTCTAAACGCAAAAAGCCCCGGAACCCTGATGCGGGTGTCCGGGACTTACGTGCGGCGGAGCGTCTGGGAAAACCCGGATCGCCGCCTGCGGACAGCGGTCAGACGACCGTCGTCAGCAAATAATCGCCGTTGTTGACAGAAGATTCCGTCGTTTTGAGCACGTCCAGATAATCGGCGGAGTTCGTGACGATGACCGGGGTCGCCGTGACGTAGCCGGCCGCTTTGATCTGCTCCAGATCGAATTCGAGCAGCAGCTGTCCGGCTTCCACCCGGTCGCCTTCCTGTACTTTTTTATCGAAAAATTGCCCTTTGAGCCGCACCGTGTTGACGCCGACGTGAATAAGCAGCTGCGCGCCGCCGTCTGTCGTGATGCCGATCGCGTGTCCGGTCGGGAACACGGTCGTGACCGTGCCGGCGGCCGGGGACGTCAGGCGGCCCGAGGTCGGGTCGACCACGATGCCCTGTCCCATCGCGCCCGACGAGAAGGCAGGGTCCGGCAGGCTGTCCAGCGCTTGAATAGTCCCTTCGAGCGGGCTTGTGATCACTTCTTTTTTGAGCAGGCTGTCGGCCGCCGGAGCGGAGACCGCTTCGCGCGGAGCCGCCGATACGCGCTGTCCGTCGGTCGTAACGGCAGACGCTTTGGCGGCTTCCGCGACCGGTTCCTTGAACAGGAACAGGTTCAGCAGGGCGGCCAGCGCGAACGCGACGGCGATGCCGATGACGGTCGTGGCAAAGCCTGTTCCGACGTAGGCCGGAATGGCGAGCACGCTCGGCAGGGCAAACGAAATGGCGCGTCCGCCGCCGGCGCCGATGATGGCTGCGCCGATCGCGCCGGAGATGCAGGCCAGAATGAACGGCTTTTTATACTTCAGCGTAATGCCGTAAATGCCCGGTTCGGTAATGCCGAAGATGCCGGCAAGCGTCGCGGAACCGGACAGCGCTTTGAGGTCGCGGTTTTTCGCTTTGAGGAAAATGCCGAACAAGGCGCCTGCTTGAGCCAAGACCGGAGCGGCCAGCATCGGCAGCATCGTATCGTACCCGATCGTGCCCAGGTTGCTGAGCATGATCGGAACGAAGCCCCAATGTACGCCGAAGATGACGAATACCTGCCACAGACCGCCGGCGATCAGGCCCGCGACGATCGGGCTGAGGTTGTACAGCCACGTGTATCCGCTGGCCAGTCCTTCGCTGATAATATTGCCGATCGGGCCGAACGCCAAAAACGTGAGCGGCACGACGACGAGCAGCGTGCACATCGGCACGAGAATGTTTTTGACCGACTGGTGGATAAACGACGAGAAAAACTTCTCGACGTAGGACTGCACCCAGACCGCGAGGATGATCGGAATGACCGACGTCGTGTACGTCACGAGCACGATCGGAATCCCGAGGAAGGTCAGCGCTTCCGCGGCGCCCTGCGCGGTGGCGATGGCCGGATAGACGAGCGCGCCGGCGATCGCGACAGAGACGAACATATTCGTCTTGAAGCGGCGCGAAGACGTGATCGCCAGGAAGATCGGCAGGAATGTGAATACGCTATCCGACGCGGCGTTGAGAATCAGGTACGTGCCGGATTCCGGCGTGATCCATTCCAGCACGAGGAACAGGGCGACGAGGCCTTTGAGTACCCCGGCTCCGGCCAGCGCGCCGAGCAGCGGCGAGAAGATGCTGGAGATCATGTCGACCGCACGGTTCAGCAGGCTGCCTTTTTCCTCGGTCGATTCGCTGCCTTCCGCACTTTCGGCGTCTTTGAGATTGCTTTGCTCCATCATGCTTTTGAACACTTCGGGCACGTTGTTGCCGATGACGACCTGGAATTGTCCGCCGCTCTCGACGACCGTGACGACGCCCGGGGTCTGGCTCAAGCCTTCCTTGTCCGCTTTGGACGTATCTTTCAATTTGAACCGCAGGCGCGTCGCGCAGTGGAACACGGAACTGACGTTGTTTTCCCCGCCTACGCCTTCGATGACTTTTTTGGCGATTTCTTGATCTTTTGCGTTCATGGGTCATGCCTCCCTGTATGAAATGGTTCGACTTGTCTGGAACGGGCCGAGCTTGAATTTGTGCGCTTTACCGAAGGAGCAAACGGCGCCGGCTGCCGTTTGCGTCTCCGTAAAACGCAGAAAAACCTGAGCTCGTGACAGAATCGGACGGTTTGCGCGCGCAAAAATTCGGCAAAAAACGTTCGTTCTCTCACCAGCTCAGGTTTTGCCTGCATGACCAGTTACACCCTGTGTCCGATAGAAGAGTTTCGTATGCAATTGTCGGTGCGACCTTATTCCTCGCCGCGCGTCGTGATGCGTTGAATATGAATCGTGAGGTAGACGTATTCGTCTTTGCTGAGACATTGATGATACGTGCTTTGCAGGTAATCGTCGATCTTTTTGGCGCAGTCGAACGCTTTGGCGTAGCTGAGGCGAACCTGTTCGTACAGGAAGTCTTCCCCGCTCTCTTGCACTTCCTTGCGCAGCAGCCGCATCGAGAAATATTGCAAATGCGTCAGGAACCGCGAATAGCTCAGCGAAGACTCGTCGAGCACGATGCCGTAATGGTACGTGACGATATTGAGAATATGATGCACGATCTCCGTCATCTCCATCGTCAGCCGCATCTCCGCCCCGTCCGTGCGGGCGTTGACGATATGCAGCGCGATAAAGCCCGCTTCGTCTTCCGGCAGCCGGACCCCGACCTGCTCTTCGATCATCCGGAGCGCGTCCTGGCCGATGCCGTATTCTTTTTTGTAAAAGCGCTTGATCTCGAACAGCATCGCGTTCTTGAAGTCGATGCCTTTGCTGTGCCGTTCGATCGCATACGAGATATGGTCGGTCAGCGACAGATACACGTTGTCGTTCAATTCTTCGCCGAGCACGGCGCCCGCATGTTCGACGATCGATTTGACCGTCTCCAGATGCGCGACCGGAATCTCGTTTAGCAGCTCGGTCAGCCGCGCCGTGAGTTCGTTCGTATTGAGCATGAAAATTTTGTCGATCTTGTGTTCGTCCACTTCGTCCCCGATGACTTTGTTGAAAGAGATGCCGCGTCCCATGACGATGACTTCTTTTCCTTTGGCGTTGCGGGTCAGCAGCACGTTGTTGTTAAGCACTTTTTCGATAATCATTGTTTTCACTCCCGACTGCAATCGCGCATTTCCGACGACTTCGATCTCCGATCCAGGCCGTCAGCCTATAAAAAAAGCCTAAGTTAATGCAAATATCATCAAGTCGGCAGGGAATGCTCCCTACGAGTTAATAACATTTGCGTTAACTTAGGCATTGCCCGCATGACCGGTCACAATCCTGTTGTTGCGTTCATTGTAGCACAACTTATAAAGCGATTACAACATCCCTCTGTTTTTTTTCGGAAAAAGAAGCCGGACCCTGCCGGTCCGGCTGTTCCTGCGGCGCAGCGCCCGCCTAGGGCGTCAGCCTGCGGCGGAAACCGCGTACGTCTTCGTCATACCCGAGCGCTTCGTAGAACGCGTGGGCTTCCGTGCGGAAGCCGCTGGAGACGAGCAGGGCGTACGCGCAGCGGTGCTCGCGCGCGATCCGCTCCAGTTCCTCCATCAGCAGCTTCCCGGCTTTGCGGCCGCGAAAAGCTTCGGAGACGATCACGTTCTCCACGACCATGAACGGACGGCAATCGCCGATCAGGTCGTGGCAGATGACGCCCATCGCGCTGCCGGCCAACGCTTCGCCTTCGAAAGCGCCCAGCAGCCGGTAATTGCGATCGGCGGCCAAGACGGCGAACGTCTCGCGCATCCGCTGCGTCGACGACGGTTGTTCGACCAGTTCGGCGTACAGCCCGGCGAGCTGTGGCAGATCGTCTTCCTGGAGAATACGAATATCGATCATGGCGTGTGGTGTTCCTCCTTGGATGCGTAATTATTCATCGAGGGATGTGTCAGGGACGAACTTCCTTCATGGTCGGCAGTTCTCCGGTTTCGCCGGCCGGCGGAAGAGTTCCCGCAGCCGGGTGAGTATTCAGCGACAGCGGGCCGGCTGCCGGCCGAAGCGATGCCTCAGCCGGCAGCTCGGCCGAACGCGCGGCGGCAGGTGCCGGTTCCCGGCGCTTGTCGGGCCGGAAATATTCGACGGCCAAAATGGCGATGCCCGAAGCGAACATCAGCGCGCCGATCGCAAAAGGCAGCCCCAGCGCCATGCTCTGCTTCAAATCCGCTTCGTAAGGTCCTCCGCCGAAGATCGCGTACCAGACCCGCGTTCCTTCCCACGAAGACATATGCGGCACGAACAGCACGGCCGCGATAAATATGCAGCCGACCATCCATGTGCCGCCGAGCATAAGTGCGCAGCCGATCGCGGTTTTCTTCATGCCGTTTCCCCCTTGCCCGAATGTTCGATATTGGTGCGGCCGAGCAGGTGAAGCGAAGCCGCGTCGGCGGCGCAAGCGATCGCGATGCCCGCCGCGTAGCGCGCCAGGTCGACGGCCAGGAAGCCTCGGCCGAGCACGAGCGCGCCGAACGTCGTGGATCGCAGCGCGTCGATCCATTCCGCCCGGTACAGCTGGCTGAACTCGATGCCGAAGCTCAGCAGCAGCGCGTACAAGGCGCAGACGGCCGGGCGGCTCCGCGGCGCCAGCAGCCGGATCAGCGCGTACACAAGCGCTGCCCACAGGGCATCGCCGGCGTTGTCGGCCAGCCAGTCCGGCAGCGCGGAAGTTTCGCGCCGCGAAGCGAGGCCGAGCAGCATGGCGGCCGCCGCTGCCGCCATGTAGGCGCTTCGCCGCTTCGCGTGCAGGCGCGGCCGGTGCCGGCGCTTGCGGTCGCTTCTCATCGGGAGTCCGCTCCCGTCCGGTATTCCACGATCTCGCCCTGCGCGATATCGCTCCGGCCCACGAGCGTGCCGAACAGCGTACCGTGCCCGGCCAGAATTACGCTCGAATGCTCCGCGAAGCGGTCCAGCACGCCTTCAAGGCGCCGCAGCAGCATGGCGCGGCTCTCCCACAGACGCGGCTCGCCGGCCGGATAGACGCCGCCGCAGCGGTCGTAGTCGTCGCGCAGTTCGCGCATCCGTTCTTCGCTGTCGTATTCGAACGACAGGTCCGGCTGCCATTCCCGCAGATTGTGTTCGACCGCGATGTCCAGGTTCAGCCTGCGCGACAAAATGGCCGCCGTCTGCATCGCGCGCGTATACGGCGAAGACACGATCAGTTCCGCCTGCCGCAAGCGGGAATCTGCCGCCGCTTCGGCGATCTGCCGCCGGCCCCGTTCCGTCAACGGAACCAAGTCGCGTCCGTTGCCTTTGAGATTTAGCGGCTTGTACGTATGCCAATCCGGCTCTCCGTGCCGGATCATATAAAAAATCGTCAACGTCCTCTCACCTTTCCGTTATGCTTCGGGTTGTGCGGCCCGCATCGGGCGTTCTTCCACTCTACCGCTCCCTCTGCCAAAAAGGAAGCGTCGTTTGTCCCAAATGCCTGCCTGCTTCGCGAAGATTCAGGCGCGGGGCTTGCGGCGGTCGCGTGCCCAGGCCAACACGGCGATCGCAAGCACCAGCGCTCCGGCGATCCACCAGACATAAGCCGGCACCGCCGAAGAACCGTTATCGCCGGCTTCGGCGGAAGCCGGCGAACCGGGCGACGCGCCGGGCAGCACATCGACCGGCTCGCCCAACTGCTGCATCGCGGCCGGCTTCACGCCCGACGCGTACGATTGATTGCCGGAACACAGGCCGGTCGACAGCATCGCTCCGTCCTTGCCCGCGAAGACGAGATAATTCTCGCCCAGCTTGAACTCCGTTCCGCAGGACGATTCGCTCATCTGCGTCGACACGGTCGTCGTCTCATACGCTGTCCCTTTCCACGCCGCGTCGACTTTGAATTCGTAATACACAGGATCGGCGCTCGAACGCGTACCGTCCGCGGCCGGCGGCGTTTCGCGTCTCTCCACCGCTTGGCCCGAGAAGATCGTATCCGCGTAGCCCGCCGCTTCTTCCGTATCGACGATCGCGCAGCTGCAGGCGTAAGCGGGCTTCGCTTCGAGCGCGAAGCTTGCTCCGACGCTTACGGCGAAGATCAGCAGCGCAAACAGCAGCCGAATACCGGACCGTCCGTGCCCGACAAGGCTCAATCCCTTTGCCGATCGTTTTTGTGATCGTTTTTCCGGTCTTTTTTCCAATCGTCTTGATGTCCCTTTTCCTGTAGCTTTCATACTGCCTGCCTCCTTCATGAATGGTCTGCTTCATGTTCTAAACGCAAAAAAGGAAGCGCAAGTTGCGCTTCCTTGTCGAATCCGGCTTAAATCCGGCCTTACCGTCTTCGTCCCGACGCGGCTTGGCTTCGCTGCACCGCGGCCGATTTCCGTTCGTCCCGCCGCTGTCCGCGCCGGTTCGGAGGACCCGCCGCGAGGCGGTAACCGACATAACCAATCGTCGCGCCGAGACCGTTCAAGATGAGATCGTCCACGTCCGCCACGCCCGCTCCCGAAATCCCCTGCGCCAGTTCCAGCACCACAATCAGCGCCAGGAAACGAAGCAGAAATACCGGATAGAACCGGCATTTGCGAAACAGGATCGGCAGCAGCACGCCGAACGGAACAAACACGGCGACGTTGCCCGCCAGATTGATCAGCGGCGCCCGCAGATTGTCCCATCCGGCCGAGCGGGTGAACAGCTTGATCGTCTCGAACGGCTCCAGATTGTACCGGAAGCCGCCGAGCCCGATATGCGACGCGCGCCCGAATCCCCAGAACATCCAATACAACAGCAGGGCACCGTAACCGAGCAGCATCAGCGCTGCCAGCAGCTTTACAGCTATATTGCGGGCTTTCATACGCAAAACTCCTTAGTGATTCTCGCTTCGTTCCTTGAGTTCCAGCCAGACGGCTGCCATATCCAGTTCGCCTTTGCCGCTGCGCACCGCGTCGGCGTACGTCCGGTCCGCGGCTTCGGCCAGCGGCAGTTCGACGTTCCGGCGTTTCGCTTCCGCCGTCAGCAGCCCCAAATCTTTGGACAGCAGACTCACCATGAACGCCGCCGGGAACTGTTCGTTCATCCACATGTCTTTTTTGCCGGCCAGCATCGGCGTGTTGACCGCCGATTCGCCGATCATTTCGATCAGCTGCGCGCGATCAAGTCCCGCGCTTTCGCCGATCAGCAGCGATTCGGAGATGCCCTGCGCCATAACGCCGAGCAGCAGATTGATCGACAGCTTGGCCGAGCTGCCCGCGCCGACTTCGCCGAACCGGATCGTTTTTTTGCCCAAACGATCGAACAACGGCTGGCACCGCGCCACGTCGCCCTGCACGCCTCCGGCCAGAATGACGAGCTGTCCCTTCTCGGCCGGGCCGACCGAACCGGATACCGGCGCATCCACGTAACGCCCGCCGGCCTGTTCGACCTGCGTGGCGAACGCTGTCGCTTCTTCCGGCGCGATCGTGCTTATATTTACGACGACCGTATCGGGGCCGACCCCTGCAAGCAGGCCATTCTCGCCTGCGAATACATCCTGCACGGCCGAACCTTTCGTCAGCATGACGAAGACGATCTCCGCCTGCTGCGCGGCTTCGCGCGGCGAAGCGGCAAGCGCTGCTCCGTCTTCGATCAGCGGCCGCGCTTTTTCCTCCGTCCGGTTATAGACGTGTACGGCATAACCCGCCCGCAGCAAATTGCGCGCCATCGGCACGCCCATATATCCGGTTCCGATCCAGGCCAATGTTGTCATCTTGTTCCACGCTCCTGTTCCGCGATTCGTTTTCTTTTCCCTAAGTCAGCATACCGCAATCGGCGGACAGAGTCATGTTTGCATAGAGCGCAGGACCCAGGACGCGACAAAAACGCCTCCCTTGAGGGAAGCGTTCCATGTTGGCGAGAGCTGGCGAGAAAATCAGGCTTTGCTTACCGCGTCGCCCGCAAAAAAGGCTTCGAGCTGGCGCGTCACTTCGGCTTTGTCGTTGTCGATCACGGTCTGGAACTGCTCTTTGGCGACCAGTTCGGCGATCTCGACCGGGAAGTCCTGCACGATATCGAGCAGGCGGACCGCTTCGTCGAACTTGGCCGGATGCGCCGTCGCGAACGCCGCAGTCACTTCGCCTTCCCCGTTAAACGCTTCGTACGCCGCCACGCCGCACGCGGTATGCGGATCGAGCAAATAATCGTACTCTTTTTTGTAGCGGCCCATCAGTTCAAGCCCCTGTTCGTTTTTGGCGCCGAGCGCATGAAGTTCGGACTGTACCCGCTCCAGCAGTTCGCCTTCGACGGTGATGCCGCCTTCGCTCGCAAGCTTCGCCATGTACGCCGACACCTGCTCGGAATCTTCGTCCAGCAAATAGTACAGATAACGTTCGAAGTTGCTCGCTACCTGGATATCCATCGACGGGCTGTGCGTTTTGCGGAACTCGCCCGGACGGTATTCGCCTGTCGTCACGAAACGCTCCAAAATATTGTTTTCGTTCGTCGCGATCATCAGCTTGTGAATCGGCAGACCCATTTTTTTGGCCAGAAAGCCCGAGAAAATGTTGCCGAAGTTGCCGGACGGCACGCTGACGTTGATCCGGGTGTCCGCCGCCTGTTCGCCGAGCTGCTCGTTGACGCGGAAATACGCATAGAAATAATAGACGGTCTGCGCCAGAATCCGGACGAAATTGATCGAATTGATCGCGCGCAGATGATGTTCGCTTTTGAACGACAGATCGGAGAACAACTCTTTGATGATGCGCTGGCAGTCGTCGAAGTTGCCTTTGACCGACAGGTTCAGCACGTTCTCGTCGTTCACGGTCGTCATTTGCAGTTCCTGCACCTTGCTGACCTTTTCGTGCGGATGCAGAATGCAGATCTTGATGCCTTCTTTGCCGCGCACGCCCTGGATCGCCGCCGCGCCCGTATCGCCGGACGTCGCGCCGAGAATATGGATGATCTCGCCGCGCGTTCGGGAGACGTACGAATAAAATTCGCCCATGAACTGCAGCGCCACGTCTTTGAACGCGAACGTCGGGCCGTGGAACAGTTCCAGAATGTAGAGCGAATCGTTCAGTTTGCGCACCGGCGTCACTTCCGGTTCGCGGAACGAAGCGTAGCTGGACTCCACCAACTGCTTCAGATCGGCTTCCGGAATTTCTCCGTTGGCGTACAGCGAGAAAATTTCGATAAACAGCTCGCGGAAAGGCAGCCCCTGCCATTGTTCCAGCGTTTCGGCCGATACGGTCGGAATCTGCTGCGGAATCATCAGTCCTCCGTCTTCGCCGAGTCCCATCAGAACGGTATCGATAAAGCCTTTCGGTTCAACTTGACCTCTTGTACTGACGTAGTTCATCGTAAGCCCCCAGTGATCGAGAATATTTCAATAATCATACCCCGAAACCGACATCGGATGACAGTCTTTTTTTGCATTTCGGCGTAAAAAGAAATCGGCGGGCTTGGTATAAGCTGCACGAAGGGCGGACTATTGTCTCTCTTGGGAGTACATTTCTTCGACTTTTTGTTTGAGCGCATGCTGCCGGTACCGGATGAACGCCGTCATGTAACGCTTCAGGACGAGCGCGTCGAACAGGCGGCCGATCGGCCCAAGCGGAGCCGAGAATTCCAAAATATCGCGTACGATCGTACCGTCTTCGCTCCGCTCGAATTCATGCCGGTGCATCATCTTCTTGAACGCGCCGCGGCGCATCCGATCAACGAAAAAGTCCGGCCGCTCCATTTGTTCCGCCACCGATTCCAAGCGCTGCCGCACGCCGAAATGGACCGCTTCGAACACGACCGTTTCTCCTTTTTCCATCAGGCCGTCTCTTCTTCCGCCAGTCAGCGTGCGCTCTTTCGTTCGCGGCCAGACCGTGTGCGGATGCAGACCGATATCACGGGCGGCGTCGAAGCAATATTCGATCGGCGCGCGCACCCAAATTTCTTCCCTGACGATCGACACGGACATCCGTCCTTCCTGAATGGACATTTTCTATTGAGTACGAATCTTTTTCTCGTTATCGATTTTTGTTCGAACGAAGTATATATTTTCCTTCAAATTCCATTCCTCTATTAAACCCCTGGTTTCTTTTGCCGATATAAACCAAAGACTTGAAGATATGCCTACAACCTGACTTACTGGAGGATAACCCGATGAAAAAAAGACTGGCCTACGGCCTGAGCTTCGCCCTGCTGCTTGCGGTAACCGTTCCCGCTTCCCCGCAGGTGGCGCATGCCAAAGAAAAAACGTACAAAAACTGCACCGAGCTGAACCGGGATTACAAAGGCGGCGTCGCCAAATCGGCATCTGTCACCAACAAAGGCGGCAAAACGAAGCACAAACCGTTCGTGTCCGCATCCTTGTACGAGGACAACAAGAAAAAAGACCGCGACAACGACTTCATCGCCTGCGAAAAATAAGGGCTGCCTTCGGGCACCCCTTTTTTTTATGCGCGGTTATACGATTATAGCCAACGTTCGGCTTTTTTGTGGACGACCTGCACGTTGTTGGCCTGCGCCCAACCGAGCAGTTCTTGCAGCTTCGGCTCGGAATCTTTCGAAAATTTGAATGAATAGTCATTGGGAACGAACCCTACTTTTTTGGGAAGCACTCCGATCACGGGTATGTCTTCTTCCGATACATAGATGCGCTTGATCCGGTCGCTGCCGAGTTCATGCCGGCGCAGCTTAATATTGTCCGCTCCAAGCTCCAACCGGTAAGCGGGCCGGCGCATCTGCCATAGACTCGCGAGAGCCGCAGCTGCCAGCAAAATCGCGATCATCACGGTGAAGCCGTACGCGATCTTGTTTTCCAATACGCCGTTCCAGGCATTCTCCCAACCCCGATAGGCAAAAAAGAACCAAATCGCGGCCAGGCAGCCGCAGCCAATGAACGTGCCAATCGAATAAGCGCCGCGTACTTCGTAAACTTGTTTTTCCATTATCAAGCTATCGCCCCCTTCTCTCCATTAAACGTGCGGAAGCGAAGAAAGTTAGGCTTTTTTGAAATTCATTCCAATTCAATCTCCAGTTCCCCGACAAACACGGCCTGCCCGGACACAAGGATCTCCATCTCTCCGCTTTCCTTGCGCGATGCCTCCACTTTGATTCTGCCGCCGCGGCCCATCTCGATTCCCTGCTCGACGACGAATTCGGTCCGTTGTTCGTCCGGTTCCATCATGTACGTCAGCGCGTAAGCGCCCATGACGCCGGTCGCTGTCCCTGTCGCCGGATCTTCGACCATGCCGGAGAACGGCGAAGAGAAATGCCGCGCGTGCATGCGAGCCCCGGGATCGACGGTCTCCATGCAAAAAGGATGCAGCGACGCCCGTGGCTGCTGAGTCAGCACGTCCGGAAACGCGGCGTTGTCGGGCACCATGCGCGAGAACGCCTCCAGCTTCCGGATCGGAATCAGCACGGTCCAGACGCCGGTGCTACCGTAGACGATCGGATAACGGTCGTCCACATCGTCCGCGGACAACCCCATCAGGGCAAGCAGACGGTCGCGATCGCCTTCGAACGGCAGAAAGACCGGGTCGGCCTGACGCATCCGCATAAACAGCGAGTCTTCGCTGCCGCCCGGATCGAGCCGAAGCTCTACCGGCAGCAGTCCGGCCTTCGTCTCGATCATCGCTTCGCTGTGCTCCAGACGTCCCCGCGTATGCAGCGCGTACAGCGACGCCATCGTCGCGTGTCCGCACAGATCCATTTCATGCCCCGGCGTAAAATAGCGCAGCTGCACGTCCGCCGCTTCCGAGCGGCAGACGAACGTCGTCTCGTTGAAGCCGACCTTGGCTGCGATCCGCTGCATCTGCGTATCCGTTAACCCGTCGGCATCCAGCATGACGCCTGCCGGATTGCCCTGCCCCGGAACGGGCGAAAACGCTTCATAGTGAAAAACCCGAATAGCGGTCATGATTGTGCCTCCTTGAATAAAGTCAGTGTCGCGGCGATGCTCGATTCGACGAACTCGGCATCGGGCCGTGTTTTGGCCATGATCGTGAGCCCGATCAGCGCCACGAGCAGCGCATGGGCCAGCGCCGCCGCATCCTGCCCCGGCGCAAGTTCGCCGGAAGACAGCCCCTGCCCGATCCGTTCGCGAAACAACCGGGCCAGACGCAGCTGATGCTCTTTCGCCCGGGCCGTCCATTCCGGCTCGCGCCGCGCCAGCTCGTCGATCGTCAGGATCGCGAGGCAGCCGAGCGTCGGATCGCCGCCCGAACCGCCGGTCGCCAGATCGCGCAGCAGCCCGCCGAAAGCGGCCGCGACCGTGCGTTCCCGGCCCAGCACCTCTTGCACGTAAGCGGCATGTCGATCCATGTACAGATCCAGCGCTTTGCCGAACAGCTCGCGCTTGTCGCCAAAAGCCGCGTACAGGCTCGGTTTGCGGATATTCATCTTCTCGGTCAGATCGCTGAGCGAAGCGGCTTCGTACCCTTTTTCCCAAAATACCCGCATAGCCGCTTCGAGCGCTTCCCGTTCGTCGAACGCACGCGGTCTCATGTTCGTCCTCCTTCTGCGATGATGCCTGCTCTGTACCGATCAGTATAAAGGAATTTCCCGTCGGTTGGCAAAGGGTTGACAGAATCGGAACGAAGCCGCTATAGTAAGCAGGCGCTCATTACATACCGATCGGTACAAAATAAAAACAGAGGAGGCTTCCCATGTCCGTATCCCGTTCTTCGGCGGCAGGGCTGTCCGCGGGAACGGCGCTGCTGCTTGCGGCCGCCTGCGGCCTTGCCGTAGCGAACGTCTATTACACACAGCCGCTGCTCGGCCTGCTGGCGGAGCAATTCGGCGTTCCGATCGCCGCGGTCGGCTCGATCGTGACGGTCGTCCAAGTATTCTACGCGCTCGGCCTGCTGCTGATCGTGCCGCTCGGCGATCTGCTAAGCCGCCGGCGCCTGACGGTGCTCCTGCTGCTGCTTATTGCCGCCGGCCTGCTGGCCGCTGCATGGTCTTCAAGCTTCTTCATGCTGCTGGCCGGGCTCGCACTGGTCGGGCTGACAGCGGTCGTCACCCAGATTCTCGTCAATTTCGCTTCGGCACTCGCAGCCGAAGAGCAGCGCGGCCGCATCGTCGGCATCGTCACGAGCGGCGTCGTGATCGGTATTTTGCTGGCCCGTACGTTCGCGGGAGTCATCAGCGACCTGGCCGGCTGGCGCGCGGTCTATGTGGCGTCCTCGCTGCTGACGGCCGCGGCTGCCCTAACCTTGTCGGCGCTGCTTCCCGCGGACGACGCCGACAAATCCAGCCTGTCTTACGGACGGCTGCTGCTGTCCGTGCTGCGATTGTTCAGGGAAGAGAGACTGCTGCGTACCCGCGCGGCGCTCGCTTTCTGCGTATTTACCGCTTTCGGCATCCTGTGGACGCCTCTTGCGCTGCCGCTCGGCGAAGCCCCCTTCTTCTTGTCCCCGTCGGCCATCGGCGCGTTCGGACTGGCGGGAGCGGCCGGAGCGCTCGGCGCCGTGGGAGCCGGCCGGCTGGCCGACCGGGGCTTGGGCGAACGCACGACCGGCGTCGCCCTGATCCTGCTGCTGCTGTCCTGGCTGCCGATCGGCCTGCTGCACCATTCGCTGGTGCTGCTCGTCGTCGGCATCCTGCTGCTCGATTTCGCGGTGCAGGCTGTCCATGTCACGAATCAGAGCCTGCTGTACGCCGCGCTGCCGGAAGCGCGCGGCCGGCTGACCGGCGCTTATATGACGTTCTATTCGATCGGAAGCGCGCTGGGCGCTTTTGTGTCCACGCGGGCGTACGCCGCCTACGGCTGGACCGGCGTCAGCCTGCTCGGCGCGTTCGTCAGCCTGGCAGGTCTGGCCTTCTGGATCTCCACGCAAACAAGGCGCCGATAAACGGCGCCTTGTTTGCGTGGAGGACCGAAGCGCGGAGCAGATCAGGCCTGCTGGCCCAGCTCCGCAAGGCGGCTGCGGACGAAATGCAGCAGCTTGGCTTTTTCCGGCGCCGGGATCGGCTCGACGAGGCGGGCCGCCGCCACGGGCAGCATCCAGCGCTCGATATCCGCCGCGCCGAAGCCCGACAGCTCGGCGTACGTCCGCATGTAGACGCTGCGGAAAATCTCCGCCGCTTCTTCCATGCTGCCTCGCGGGCCGCCCGCTTCCGTGCCAAATCCGAGCAGCAGCAGCGTGCGGGCCGCGTCGTACAGCGGATGGCCGCAGTTCGCATCGATCCAGTCGATCACGTGCCAGTCGGCCCCGTTCTCCATAATGTTGCCCGGGTGGAAATCGCCGTGGCATAGCCGGTCGCCGTCCGGAAGGTGCTCAAGCTCCGCCAGAACGGCGTGCCGCTCGTCTTCGCCAAGCTGATCCGTCCAGCCTATTCGCTGTACCAACCTCTCTCGCTGGTGATCTCCAAGCGTATCGGCGGCTCGCGCATTCAGCCGCACTTGATAAGCCGCAAACTTGCTCGCCGCGTCTTGCGCGGTGTGCGGTTGTCGCTGCAGGCGCGCAAGCAGCGACTCGCCCGGCAGGCGTTCCAGCAGCATTCCCTGCCGGCCGCCGCTTTCGGTCAAGCCGAGCGGCTTGGCCGAAGGCAGCCCCTGCGCGTAGGCCCATTCGCTTTTGGCGTATTCGGATCGCACGCCCGCTTCCGAGAATTCTTCCCGGAACAACTTCAATACGCGTCCGGCTTCGTCCGTGAAAATCTCGGCCGTTCCTCCTTCGTCGATTCGGTTCCATTCGGTATGCGGCATCTTGTGCTCCTCCCCGCCGGAACTTCCGGTGTCTATCTACGGTTCACCGGACGTTCCAGCGCGTATAATTCGTCTTCGATTTGCAGCAGCTTTTCGTTGACCGCCGCTTTGGCGTCCCGAATACCTTCATTATACGCATACGGCGCCAATCGCTGCATCATATGGTCGAGCAGCTGCTCCGCGGCGAGACTTCCGATTTCTTCTCCGCGTTCGTCGTAAAAATACTGCTGCAACTCGGCGATCAAGTCGTCTTTGTTTTCTTTTGGCAGTCTGATCGGAATCATGGTCTTCTCCTTGCTCCGTTATCGGCTTCTGCCGTCGGGTTTGTTA
Source organism: Saccharibacillus sp. WB 17 (assembly GCF_008634075.2). NCBI lineage: Bacteria > Bacillati > Bacillota > Bacilli > Caryophanales > Paenibacillaceae > Saccharibacillus > Saccharibacillus sp. WB 17. The sequence goes on from NZ_VPFK02000041.1 coordinate 84,625, forward strand.
TGGTGCATCACGATCTGCCGGCTCGGCTTGAACCCGCTTCGTTCGTAATAGTCGCTCAATTTGGCCGAACAGAACAAACTGACGACTTCGATGCCGACGAGTTCGTGCAGCATCTTGTCCATCATCTGCCGGCCGATGCCCTGTCCGCGATGCGCGCCCAGAACGACGACGTCTTCCACGTAGGCCCGGTACACGCCGTCGGACACCGCCCGGCAGAAGCCGACGAGCTGCTTGTCTTCCCACGCGCCCAATACGATGCCGTGGGCGAGCAGCTTGCGGATCCCGTCTTTTGTACGCTCCGGCCACCAGTCGGCATCCTGGTACAATCGCAGAAGCTGAAGCGGGGGGATCGGTTTTTCCGTATGCCGTTTGATGACGACCATGTATCCGAAACCTCCTTCGTATTCTCGCTTGAATCGCTGTGCAGTTTCTTAGACTATGCCCTAAATCAACCGGAAAGTCGAGTCCCGCCGTTTGCCCGGGCGCCGGACAGGCGGCTCGTCGAAGCGCGCTCCGGCCCCGGCGTTCGAACAAGCGAAAATCGCAAAAAGCCCCGACGCAGGCTGCGCGCCGGAGCTTGGCCCCCGTATTCGGACGGCTTGTTCGCGTTACGGTTCGATCGGCTTGACCATGCCCGGATCGGCGATCAACGACAGTGCCCCTTCGTCCAGGCAGCCGTACCAGACGTCCGAATAATAATCCATGATCAGCAGGTCGTCTCCGCACAGGTAGAAGGAATGGGAAGGCTCTTTGAACACGTAATGGCCGTCGAGCCAGAGCGGATGCAGCGTGTCGCGGAACACCGTCGGGTCAAGGGCGCCGTCCAGCTTGCCGAAAAAGCGGCTGCCGAAGACCAGTTCCTGCAGGCAGAACGTCGTCATGAAATGGGTCAGCGACGGACAGACTACTTCACTGCCTTGCAGATGATCGTCCCACAGCTGCGCGGCGTTGCTGTAGACGGGCGAATCGTCGCGGCCAGCGTCCACCTCGCAGCTCCAACTGCCCTGATTTTCGAGCAGGAACGTAATTTGGCCGGCTTGGCGCTTCAGCTCGGAAGCCTCCAGCCAAATATCCTGCGTCTCGAACAGCTTGGGCCGGATACTGCCCTTCTGCAGGCCGGCGGCAAAAGACGGGTTCGGCCAACGGCCGGCAAACGCGTAAAAGTCTTGCAAAGCGGCCGGCAGATCGGCCGGAATGTCTTCGCGGCGAAGTCCGTATTCGGGTCTGGCGGGTCCGGCCCATTTGCAGATAAAGGCTTTCAACCGCTCCATTGTTTGTTCATTGTCCGGAATCAACATATGAATTCCCCTTTGATATGTAATGATGAAATAGGCGAGTAGGCTGCATACAGGGTGGTGGCGATCGAGCCGATCCCAGACTTTTCAGGTGTTCCAGCTTTATGTACCCTCATTTTATCGGTAAACACTTCGATCGATAAGCCCGCTCTTTCCTATTTCTTCCGTTTTGCCTGCGATCCCGGATGCGAAGTTAGTCCCATTCGCGAATCGTTTTCGACCGAAAAGCAAAAACAAGGACGTGCGGGGTGCACGTCCTTGCCGATCGGGCATTTTACCACTTCGTTTCGATAAAGCGGTCGCGGCCGGATTGCTCGCGGTCTTCCTTGTAATGCTTCGGATTTTTTTTGTGGTAATCCTGGTGGTAATCTTCGGCTTCGTAGAAATCCTGTGCCGGCAAAATTCCGGTCACGATCGGCTTGTCGAAACGTCCACTGTCCGCCAGCGCCTGCCGGGAAGCGAGCGCGGCCTGCTGCTGTTCTTCGTTATGGAAAAAGACGGCCGGCTTGTACTGTGTGCCCCGGTCCTGGAACTGTCCTTCGCCGTCTGTCGGGTCCGTCTGCGGCCAGTACAGCTCCAGCAGGCGCTCATACGGGAAAACGTCCGGTTCGAACGTAACCTGCACCACTTCGTAATGTCCGGTCGTGCCGGTCTTGACCTGCTCGTACGTCGGATTCTCCACCGTGCCGCCCATATACCCGGACACGATGCCGCGAATGCCCGGCAGTTCTTCGAACGGCGTCACCATGCACCAGAAGCAGCCGCCGGCGAACGTCGCTTTTTCGATCTTGTTTTCGCCCGCGTTGCGTGCGAAGCCTTGAGGGTCTTGGTTCATTGTCGAGGTCTCTCCTTCGTCATTCCAGATTGTCACTCGGCGGAAGGCACGAGCGTAAAGTTCGGCTTGATCTCGCCGATCCGTTCTTTGCGCGCGTTCAGGACCGGCGCATGCACGTATTCGTCCAACTGCGCGAACTGCTCCGGCGTGCCGATGCCGAGCTGCTTCAGCACGTCCATCGCCGCGACGAAAGTGGCGCGTTCGCTGCCGTCTTCGACTTTGACCGCGATCCCGATGCCGAGATCGGCCACGCCGATACACTGCACGCCTTCCGCGCCGACCTTCGACACCAGATTGCCGCCGAAGACCGTCATCAGGTCGGTATCGAAGCGATGCCGCCCCGCTACCATCTCGGGCCGGTTCGTCATGCCGCGGCGGATACGGTTCAACGCTTCCGCCCGCGGCGCGGCCACGGTCCCTTCCGGCTTCGCCAGCCGGGCAAAGCCCAGGGCGGCGGCGCTCAGCGGCAGGCGATGCACCGGCACGCCGCATCCGTCCACGCCGATCCCGATCTCTTCGGCCGGCACGCCGCAAATATCGGCGATGACCGACAGGATGCGCTGCTGGTGCGGATGGTCGGTCTCCCGGTACGTGCCGAGGTCTTCGCCCAAATGCCGCGCCGTCAGAAGCATGCCGGAATGCTTGCCGGAACAGTTGCTGAACACCGGCGTCAGCTCGCGTCCTTCGCGGATCAATTTCCGGTAGCTCTCGCTATCGCGCGGAATATGCGTGCCGCACTGCAGATACTCTTCGGACAGCTCGGCGCGGGACAGCACGTCCAGCACCGTATGGCGATGGATCGGCTCTCCGCTGTGCGACGCGCAGCTGAGCGAGATTTCGGCGTCGCCGTATCCGTAGGCGTCGGCCGCGCCGGATTCGATCAGCGGCACGGCCTGGAACGGCTTCATCGACGAGCGCGGAAACGTCATCCGCTGCGGATCGCCGACAGCCTGCAGCAGACGACCGCTGCGATCGACGACCGCCGCGTGAATGACATGGTTGCTTTCTACATAGGAGCCCCGGGTAACTTGTACGTCCTGCGACATCGGTTGATCTCTTCTTTCTATATATAGTGGATGATTTCGATATAGCGGATTATTTCGCCAATTCGAAAATGGCCCGCGCGTAAATGGCGGTCGCTTTCAGCAAATCGTCGATTTCGATATATTCGTCCGCTTGATGGGCCGTCATCTCCTTGCCCGGGAAGCAGGCTCCGAACGCGACGCCTTTTTGCATGAATTTGGCATAGGTGGCGCCGCCGGTCGTGAGCAGCGTCGGCTCTTCGCCGGTCATTTCCGCATAAGCGGTCTGCAGCGCCTTGATGACCGGTTCGCTCGGGTCCACGTAATGCGAAGACGCTTCGCGCACGTCGGAGATCCGGTAGTCGAACCCGTCGACGCATTCTTCGAGGCGGGCTTTGATCCAGCCGTAATCGGCCGAGACCGGACAGCGCGCCGTCAGGCCGATCTGCGTCTCGCCTTCGCCGAAGCCGAACGAGATTACGCCCGGATTGACGGTCAGCGGGCCGGTAATGTCGTCGCTGCACGCTATGCCGATCTTTTCCCCGTGGAAATCTTCGTGCAGCACGTTCAACAGGTCGATAAACGCTTTGCCTTCCGGCTGGAACGAAGCGTCCTTGAGGAACAGCGCAAGCGTCGTGCCCGCGTTGACCCCGCTCGCCGGTTCCGATCCGTGCGCGGATACGCCGGTCAGGGTGAACATGGCCTGGCCCGCATTGATCTCGGCTTCGCCCGTGACCCGGTGTTCCCGGCAGAAGTCTTCGAACGCTTCGACCAGCGGACGGATATCGCCGCTCAGCACCGCATGCGCGCGCTCCGGCACCATGTTGATGCGCAGGCCGGATTCGAACGATTCCAGCTTCACGAGCGACTTCGTTTCTTTGGGCAGGCGCTTCGGAACGAGCGTCGGGTTAAACTGCCCTTTTTCCGCGTAGATCATCGGGAACTCGGCGTCCGGTGCGAACCCGACCGTCGGCATCGTTTCATGCTCCGCGTAATGGCGCATGCAGCTCATGCCGCTTTCTTCGTCGGTGCCGAAAATGAGGCGGACGTTTTTGGTCAGCGGAAGACCGAGCTCCTGCACGATCTTGAGACCGTACAGGGCGGCGATCGTCGGCCCTTTGTCGTCGATCGCGCCGCGCGCGTACAGCTTGCCGGCGCGAATCGAAGGCTCGAACGGGGGACTGGTCCACGTACCGGTCGCCGGCACGACATCCACGTGGCCGAGAATGCCGACCGTCGTCTCCGGATCGAAATCGCCGTACTGTGCATGCCCGGCGTAACCGTCCACATTTTGGACGTCCAGTCCCATTTGCTCCGTCAATTCCAGCATGTAGTCGAGCGCTTCCGCAATCGCGGCTCCCATCGGGCGCTTGCGCGACATCGTGGCCGGATCTTTGACGCTTTGGATTCTAAGCAGGCCGTCCAGGTCGCGCAGCAGGTCTTCCCGCCGGGCTTCCGCTTCTTTTTGCCAATCGATCATCTTTCCTTGCCTCCTCATGGGTTCTTGCCGTCTGTCGATCTATGAGCTTCACTTTTTATTTTACCACTATTTTATTCCGATTGCCGAATATGCCGCTCCGCTTCATGCAGCAGCTCCGCCAGCCGTTTCGCGTCGATCGGTTTGTTCATGTATTCGTCCATGCCGGCGTCCAGGCAGCGCTGCCGGTCGCCCTGCATCGCGTTCGCGGTAACCGCGACGATATAAGGGCTGCCCCACGCCGGGGGCTGTTCGCGAATGCGGCGCACCGCTTCGAATCCGTCCATCCGCGGCATGCGTACGTCCATCAAAATGACGTCGTAGCGTCTCCGGGCCACGGCTTCCACCGCTTCCTGGCCGTCGCGGGCCAGATCGGATTCGTAGCCGAGGCGGCCGAGCAGCCGTTCCATCACCAGTTGGTTGACCCGGTTGTCTTCGGCGACGAGCACGCGCAAAGCGACCGGCTGCTTCGCCGGAAGAGGCAGCGACGAGAGATCGTCCGCAGGGCGCTGATCGAAGTCCGGCAGGGTCGCCTCGATCGTAAAATGGAACACCGATCCTTCGCCCGGTTTGGAACGGACCCCGATTTCGCCGTCCATTAGCTCGATCAGCCGCTTCGTGATCGCCAGGCCGAGTCCGCTTCCTTCGGACTTGCGCGTCATGAAATTGTCCAGCTGATAAAAAGGATCGAACAGATACTGCGTCTGCTCCTGCGGAATGCCCACGCCGGTATCCCGAATACGGAACACGAGGCGAAGATGTCCTTCCCGCTCACTTCGCTCGCTGTCGACCGAGACGAATACGCCGCCTTTTTCCGTGTATTTGATCGCGTTTCCGACCAGATTGATCAAAATCCGGCGCAGCTTGTTCGGGTCCGCGACGACGATCTCCGGCACGCGCGGCGCTACCGACAAGCCCAGTTCCAACTGTTTGTCCCTGGCATCGGCCAGCAGGATGTCGAACGAACGCGCCACGTCTTCGCGCAGATTCATCGGTTCGTTTTGCAGTTCGGTCTTGCCCGCTTCGATCTTGGAAAAATCGAGGATATCGTTGACGATCCCGAGCAGCGAATCGCCGCTGCGGCGGATCACTTCCACGTACTCGCGCTGTTCGTCGTTCAATCCGTCGGTCTCCAGCAGCAGCTGCGTCAGCGCGATGACCCCGTTCATCGGGGTGCGGATCTCGTGGCTCATCACGGCCAGAAATTCGCTTTTGGCCTGGTTCATCTCTTCGGCCGTCTGCTTCTCGATCAACAGCCGCTTGTGTTCGGTAATGTCTTTGGCCAAAATGTAGCAGCCGACGTGTTCGCCGCCGACGATGATCGGGGCGGTCGACGTCAGCACTTCGGACTCGCTTCCGTCGGCGCTCCGAATCCGGATCGAAGGATGGATCGTTTCTTCGCCGATCGCCGCTTCGCGCAAAATGTCTTCCAGCGTCCCTTCGGACATCCACTCGGCGAACAGGCGGCCGATCATGTCTTCGGTCTTCAATCCCGTCAGGCTCTGCGCCGCCGGATTCGTGTTGATGACCCGGCCTTCCCGGTCGATCGAAAAGACGGCGTCGTGGTTATGCTTCTTCAGCGACGTGTACCGTTCGATCGACTCCCGCAGCCGGCGATCCGAATTGCGGAAATCGGTAATGTCGCGATAGATGATCGCGCAGCCCGCCGGCTTGTCGGCGTCGCCGAGCGCGAACGAGGTCAGCAGCAGGTCGAGCGGTTCGCCGATCCGGGTTCGGGCCGTCGCTTCGATCTGCCTGGCCCGGCCGATCCCGATGCCCGATTCCTCCGCCGCCTCTTTGACGGACGGCAGGTCCAGCCAATGGTCCGTCACGCCGTGCAGGCCGATCCGATCCCGCAGCTGCCGTTCGCCGCGCCCGACGAATTCCGCGGCGGGCCAGCCGAATATCCGCTCGAAAGCTTCGTTGACTTTGACCAGCCGGCCCGCTTCGTCGAACAGCGCAACCGGATCGAGATTGTTCGCGATAATCCGCTCCAACTGCCGGGCGCTCGCTTCCGAGCGCTCCTGCGCGTCGCGGTGGCGCTCTTCCTGTTCGTGCTGTGCGGACAACGAAGGGAACAAAGCGCCGGCGCTCCGCCCGGACAGATCCGTGTCGGAGAGCTCGTCGTCGGTCATGACATAGTCATGGCTTCTCAGCAGCTTGATCTGGAGCGCGGCGCTGAGCGAGCCGCTTCGGTAAGCGCACACCGACAGCAATCCGGCATTGTGCACCGTCCGTTCGGACAGTTCTTCGAAATGTTCCAGTTCGCTCTCGACGCTGTGCTCGCTGTCCCAGGCGATTTGCGCCCACGTCCGCATACCGCCCGTGTTCCCTTCGTAAGGCGCCAGCAGTTCCCCGGAATGCTTCACGACCGTTTTGTAATCGAAGCTGCCGTGCGAAGCGTAGAACTCGTCCGCGTCCACGTAGACGATCCGCGCCCGTTCTTCTTCGCTCAGCATCGGCGCCGCGAGTGCCCGAATATGCCCGAGCTGCTCGCGGTGGTCGATCATAATCGTCAACCCGCCGCCCTGTGCGCCCGAGACCGCATAGGCGGCCGCATTGCGCGCATACTCGTCGGCATCGTCGTACAAATATAAAATATGTCCGCCCGCAGACACATTGACCATCCGGTTCAGTTCCATGATGCGTTCACTCATTGTGTCCTCCGCGATTTGTGTAAAATTTTAGTTTCTTCTATTATACGACAAAGGAATCGACGAAAGACGACGAAATCCTCTGCCAGCCTGTTAAAAATACGCATAAAAAAAGACCCGAATCCTCTGCCGAAGCATTGAATACGGGTCTCGTCCTTAGTGATGCGGTCGAGAGGACTCGAACCTCCACGGGGGTTAGCCCACACGGACCTGAACCGTGCGCGTCTGCCAATTCCGCCACGACCGCTCATTCACATTGTCGCCTGCTAGCAGCGACAAGATAGATCATAGCATGCCCCCGCCGCGCAAGTCAATCTTTTTCAAAAAAAGATCCGGTGTTCGCTTGCGCCCGTACATACGTTCGGTTATAATAAAAACAGAACATAAGTTCCTACAAGGTGGTGAAGCGCATGACCGCTGTACAGACGACGCGCGACGAACTTTCGCTGATCAAGAGCTATTTGCTGCTGACGCATATTTTAAAAGTTTTCGAGGATGATGCCAAGAAACTGGAATCCGACGCCCCGATGCAGGCTTCTCCTTTATATACCGAAATGATTCGCGGCGCTTCCCGATGCGTGGCCGTGCTGCTGTCCGGTGTGCGCAAGGAATTCAAGAAACGCCATATCCGGATCTGCGAAGTCACGCATACCGAACGCGGCGTCGATACCGATTACCTCTGCCGCGGACTGCACGGCACGCTGCATATCGACGCCGAGCCTTTCCGGCGCGAATCCGACCTCAGAATGCGGGCGTACATGGGCCTGGAAGTCGCTCCGATCGTGACCGATTCCGGCCGTCTATCCGCGCCGCCGGTGCGCACGTACGGCGGACGCCAGGCTGCCGGAAGCCACAGCCCGAACCCGGCTTCCCGTCCGCCCCACACCGGAAAATACGCGTAAATTTGTCCCCCTCTCTCCCCGGAGTCGATCTGCAGCGCCTCCCCCGGCATGCGGACGGCCCACCGGGATTCATATATTCATATCAGATTCGCCTCACGCATCATTGAATAAAGCCCGCTGTATCCGGTACGTACCGGATACGGCGGGCTTTTTCGATTGGCTTATTCCGCTGTCTTATTCCGACACGTCCGGCCGGGGCTCGGCAGCATCGTCTGCCGGGTTCCCGGAACTTGCGGAATCTTCGGCCAGCAGGTCGATCCGTTCTTCTTTGGAAGGCTGGATGACGTAATTGCGATCGAGCTTGACGACGTTGCGGTTGGGACGACGGATCAGCACCTGCTTATCGTCCCAGGCCACGACGATGCCGCGAATATCGTTTTCTTTGAGACCGTCGCGCACGACCCGGACTTTTTCGCCGGAGATCCGAAACGCGTTTAATTGTTCGTCGCTGAGCATGGTGATGCCTCCTTCGGTATGGGGGTAGACAATCGGCAAAACGGCCGCCAATCGAAAAATCCCGCTCGCGCAGCAGGCGCGAACGGGACGGTCTGAAGAGCGGCGTGACAATCTCGGAATCGGACGGAATCGATGTTAACGCTGGGCGTGTTCTTTCGAATCCGTACTCTCGAACCAGAAGTCGAGCACTTTGGCCGACATGACGCGCTGTTCGATATATTCGACCTGCTGCGGCGTGAACTCTTCTCTCCACGGGAAAGACAGTTCTTCGCACAGATCGGCAAGCGTAAGAAGTTCGGACCACGCTACGTATCGCTTGTACCAGAAAAATTGGGGATGTTCGATCATATAGGGATAAAGGTCATCAAATTCCGTATGCTTGCAGTCGAGTGCTCGCTCGAAATGCACCTTGGCCTCGTTGACTTTTTTGATGAAAAATTCGCTGTTTACCGCTTGATCGCTCATTTTACTCTTCCTCCTCTCCCTACTTACCATACATTATACGTAACATTATCGGAGGGGTAAAGCGGGAAGTTTAGCTTTTGTCCAAATTCCCTCAGTCCGCAAAAACGACTCCGTCTTCGCCCAGCGACTGGATACGCACGAGCGATTCCACCCGGATTCCCTGGTCCCGCAGACTCTGCGCGCCGGACTGGAAACATTTCTCCACGACTATTCCAGCGCCCACGAGCGTCGCTTCACCCGAATGGATAATCTTGACGAGGCCGCGCGCGGCGTCGCCGTTCGCGATAATGTCGTCAATCAACAAAATCCGGTCTTCTTTTTTAATAAACCGTTTGGGCAGCATCAAATCGGTGACGATTCCTTTTGTAAAAGAAGGCACGCGTTCCACGTAGGAATCCGGGTCGGCCAGCAGCGTTTTTTTGCGGCGCGCGAACACCATCGGCACGCCAAGCTCCAACGCGACGGCAAAAGCGACCGCGATACCGGACGATTCCACCGTAACGACTTTGGTCACCTGCTCCGAAGCGAAGCGCGACGCGAAAGCCCGCCCCATGTCCATCGTCAGGGCCGGATCGACCTGATGATTCAAGATCGCGTCCAGCTTCAGCACCTGCTGCGAGGCGATTACGCCTTCGCTTTTGATCCGTTCTTTTAACTCTTCCACAGCCTCAATCCTCCCGATTCGGCATTTTCACGCGTTTTCGTAAAAATAGCATTTTGTTTATCTTTTTTCAAGGTCACGCGTCATGTCAACCCTGTATCCGCCCGGCGAAGTCCGTTACAAACTGCGGCTGCCGCGGCCTTCGTAACTGAGGTACATGCGCTTGAGTTCGATCGCCGCCCGGTCGAGCGAATAATGCGATTTGGCTTTTTCGCAGGCGGTCCGGGCCAGTTCGTAGCGGTAGGCCGGATCGCCGATCACCTGCTCCAGCGCGTCGGCCAGCGCCGCCGGATCGTCCGGCGGAACGAGCAGCCCGTTCACGCCGTGCTCGATCTGCTCGGGCACGCCGCCGACGCTCGTTCCGACGAGCGCCAGGCAGCAGAGCGCCGCTTCGGCGAACACCGAACCGAACGCTTCCGCCCGCGAAGGCAGCACGAAAATATCGAAAAACGGCATAAACTCTTCCGGATGAAGCGTATACCCATAGAAAATCGTATTATCGTACACGCCCAAGTCCTGCGCCAACCGTTCCAGCTCTTCGCGCGACGGCCCGTCGCCGATCACGTGCAGCACGTACGGACAATCCCTCTCTTTGAGCAGCGCGCAAGCCTGCAGCAGCACGTCCAGCCCTTTGGCGGGTACGAGGCGGCAGACCGTCATCAGCTGCGGTACTTCGTTCTCGTGCGGCACCGGCTTGAAGCGGCGTTCGTCGTACCCGTTCGGCATGATGCGAATCCGGTCGGCATGCTCGATATGCGGAGCCATGTACCGGCGGAACGCTTCGGACACCGTGATCAGCCGATCGGTTCTGGCTTCAAGCTCGCGATAGATCGACAGCAGAAAACGATGCTCCGGACTGCCTTCTTCGATCTTGCCGTTCAGGATCAGCTCGCGCTCGTAACTGGAGTGGATCGTTTGCAATACCGGCGTGTCCGGAAAAGCCGTCTTCATCGCCAGCGCCGCGATCGGATGGTGCGCATGGATCAGATCATACGGCTTTTGCAGCCGCAGCCGTGTCCACCACAAATAATCGCGGTACGTTTGCATATATTTTTGCACGATCGGACGGTCCGCGTACTGCGTCCAATCGAAAGTTTCGAACACGATGTCTTCTCGTCCTTTGCCCCGAATGCGCTTGGGCAGCGAGAACACTTCCATCTCCCAGCGGGCCGAAGAAAACTTCTCCTGCAGGTGCGGGATCATCGATGATACGCCCCCCGGCTGTTCGGGCGGAAAAAATAATGCTTGCAGCAATCTCACAGCCAGTCTCCCCTTCCGCCTCGCACGTTCTTTCTCCTGATGATAGCCCACAAAGGAGCCAAAGGTAAAGGGCAGACGAGCTATTCCCTGCGCAGCGATCTCAGTTCGTCGTCGCTCAGTTCGCGGTATTCGCCCGGCGCGAGCGCCGGATCGAGCTGCAGCGGTCCCATCGAGACCCGCTTGAGGAAGACCACTTTTTTGCCGACCGCTTCGAACATGCGCTTGACCTGGTGGAACTTGCCTTCCATGATCGTCAGCCGGATGTCGGCATGCTCTTCGCCTTCGAGTGCGTAGCGGCGCACAATCTCAAGTTCGGCCGGCATCGTCTCGTATCCGTCGTCCAGCGTGACGCCGGCTGCGAAAGCGGCCCCGTCGGCTTCGTCGACCGCGCCGAGCACGACCGCTTCGTACGTCTTGGGCACGTGCTTGCGCGGGGACAGCAGCTCGTGCGCCAGCTGTCCGTCGTTCGTCAGCAGCAGCAGTCCTTCGGTGTCCTTGTCCAGCCGGCCGACCGGAAACGGCTCGAACGCCGCATATTCGGCGTCCAGCAGGTCGATAACGGTGCGGTCGTATTTGTCTTCAGTTGCAGAGACGACATCCTGCGGCTTGTTGAGCAGCACGTAGATGAATTCCCGGTAGCGCACCGCCTGTCCGTCCACTTCGAGCACCGACAGATCGGGATCGATCTGCAGTCCGCTGTCTTTGATCGTCAGGCCGTCCAGCGTAATGCGTCCCTGCTTGGCCAACTTTTTGCTTTCGCTGCGCGTCGCGATGCCCAGATGCGACAATATTTTGTCGATACGCAATTTTTTGACGCTTTTCTTGCCTGGTTCGTTGTTCATCCGTTCCATCTCCATCCTGCCGGATATTCGTTCTTCAACACGCCGGCGGCCCATTTGCCCCACCCGGCGGAGTACCCGTCGATCGTCACGAGCACATAGCCTTTGGCTTCCGCTCCTGCGGCGCGCTCGATCCGTTCCTGGCCGAACGTGAGCGTCTCGCCTTTGAGGTAGGAGATCGCTTCCGGCTGCGCGGACGACAGCCGCACCGTGCGCGCCGATTCGGCCGGCTTCAGCGCGGCGGCCAGCGCGTGCGACGGCACGAAGCGGCCTCCCGCTTTGACCATGCCGAGCTGGAAGCCGGAACGGCGCACTTTGAGCCCGCGCAGCCGCTCCGGTTCGACCGGGCAGGCGTACGCATAGTCGCCGGAGATCAGCAGCGTGCCGCGCAGCGGCGTCGGAACCTGCTCCGCCAGGAAGTCGAGGCACGCGCGGCGCACGGTCTCTTCGGACGCCTCCTCGCGGATATAGGCGTCCTTCTGTCGGCCGCGAGCCTGGCGCGCGGCCTTGTCTTCGCGGCGCGGCGCAGCGCCGCCGCGGTCGCCCGCGCGGCCCGCCGCTTTGGGGCCGCGGTCTTTGCGCC
>NZ_VPFK02000042.1:0-103434 GCF_008634075.2 Saccharibacillus sp. WB 17
AGACCCCTTGGAGACGACGAGGTAGATAGGCAGGAGGTCGAAGCGCAGCAATGCGTGTAGCTGACCTGTACTAATCGGTCGAGGGCTTATCCTATAGACTTGCGCAGCAAGGCTCTTCGGAAGCATCTGCTTCGGTTGAGACTTCGGCGTAAGCAAACACTTCATGACGCGAAGTGGATCGTTTCGGATCCGGTTTTCAGGGTGCAAATCCTGTAACTGCAAGATGCATGTCTTTTCTGGTGTGGGTTATTTTCCTGGATACTGTTCGGCGAACAATAATCTCACGGAAAAAACCGGTTTGGAGAGATACCCAAGTGGCTATAAGGGGACCCTCTGCTAAGGGGTTAGACTGCGTTAGCGGTGCGAGGGTTCGAATCCCTCTCTCTCCGCCATTCCTTTCTTCATTGCAAGAAAGAAAATGGCACTTGTAATATGGCGGTGTAGCTCAGCTGGCTAGAGCGTACGGTTCATACCCGTGAGGTCGGGGGTTCGATCCCCTCCGCCGCTATCTTTATCTTTATTCCCATGGAGGCTTAGCTCAGCTGGGAGAGCATCTGCCTTACAAGCAGAGGGTCGGGGGTTCGAGCCCCTCAGCCTCCACCATCATATGCCGGTGTAGCTCAATTGGTAGAGCAACTGACTTGTAATCAGTAGGTTGGGGGTTCAAGTCCTCTCGCCGGCACCATTAAATTTGGTCTGGAACCGTGGTGTAGGGGTTAACATGCCTGCCTGTCACGCAGGAGATCGCGGGTTCAAATCCCGTCGGTTCCGCCATTTTAATTGAATAACTGGTTTTATGGAGTATGGCTCGGTAGCTCAGTCGGTAGAGCAAAGGACTGAAAATCCTTGTGTCGGCGGTTCGATTCCGTCCCGAGCCATCTTTATAGTGTGGAGGCTTAGCGAAGTGGCCAAACGCAGCAGACTGTAAATCTGTTCTCTCCGAGTTCGGTGGTTCGAATCCATCAGCCTCCACCAGTTTCGAGAGCCATTAGCTCAGTTGGTAGAGCACCTGACTTTTAATCAGGGTGTCGAAGGTTCGAGTCCTTCATGGCTCATCAAGAAGTCGTGTTCCGTTTTGACGGAATGCGGCTTTTTTGCGTATTTGGATTTATGTTAAGATAGAAGAAAACAGGTGTTGGAGGACGGGCTATGAATGTGCAGGACATCCGGCGCCGACTGGAATCGATCGTGGGCAGAACGGTAGAACGGATCGGCGTCTCAAAAAAGCGGCAGCAGGAACTGATGGGCGCGGTCGAACCCGAATGGCAGCCGTCCGGAAGCGAACCGGAAGCCGGGCCGGCCGTGGAAGCGATGCGTCTCGGCGTGGTCGAAGCCGGCTCTACCTGGTTTTTCTCCGCCGATGCCTCGTCGGAAACGGCGGAACGCACCGCTTTTCGTATCGCGAGCGACCGGTTGGACCCTGCCCTGCGCGAATTGATTGCCCTGCTCGTGCAGACGTCGGCAGCGGAGAACTCCGCGCCGCCCCTCCAGGAGGAAGAGACGGAAGCGCAGCAGCTGGGCCGCTGGCTGGCGGACAGGCTGGAGTCGGGAGAAGCTCCGCATGAACTGCCGGATACGCTGCGGTTGAAAAGCCGTCTGTTCACGGAGATGATTCCGTTTCTGTTGATCTACGAAGGGGCGCAGAGTTCGATCGGCGGCTACGAAGAGCTGCATCAGCTGCTGTCCACGTTTCTGGAGCGGGAAGTGCGGGTCGTTCCGCTGCGCGAACGGGAATGGCTGCTGCTCGTCGATCGGCTGGACGTGCTGGATCTGTCGGAAGAACGGGGCGAAGGCGACGAATCGGATCGCGAGCTGCTCGAAGCGTTCGGACTCGGCTTGTACGAGCTAATTGCGAGCGAATGGGCCGGCATTTTCAATCTGTCGGTATCGGAACCGCTGCAGCCGGCCCACGGACTCGTTCCGGCGCTGCGCATTTTGCGGGAAAGCGTCTTTCTCGGCAAAACGTTCCATGTGACGCGTCATGTGCACTTGCCGTGGGAGCTGGATCTGGAGCGGTTGATCTACAGCATTCCGGGCGAGCAGCGGGAACGGTTCATGGAGCGGATCGAAGGCCGGGCGGTCGTGCTGGCGGACAGCGAGACGCTGGCGACGCTGACGACTTTTTTCCAAATGAACTGCAATGTGAGCGAGACGGCCAAGCAGCTGTACATCCACCGCAATACGCTGATCTACCGGTTGGACAAGGTCAAACAGGAGACGGGGCTCGACGTGCGCAACTTCAGCGACGCCGTTTCGATGAAGCTTGCGCTCCTATTGGATAAAGTGACAAAAGACTGAGCGGATTTTTGTGCAGTTTGCGGATAGCCAGGAAAGCGTATTCAAGTTAGAATGGGAACAGATAAAAGAAAGCCGCTTTGCTTCATACACATATCCTCAATACAGGGAGGCAACACTCAATGGCTGGTGTACGCTTAGAACATATCTATAAGAAATACGCAGGTTCCGACAAAGCAACGGTAATCGACGTTAACCTTGATATCAAAGATAAAGAATTCCTCGTCCTGGTCGGTCCTTCCGGCTGCGGAAAATCGACGACTCTGCGCATGATCGCAGGTCTGGAAGAAATTTCCGAAGGCAAACTGTATATCGGTGACCGCGTCGTAAACGACGTAGCTCCGAAAGACCGCGATATCGCGATGGTCTTCCAGTCCTACGCCCTCTACCCGCACATGGACGTATACTCCAACATGGCGTTCGGCCTGAAACTGCGCAAAGTGAAAAAGGAAGAAATCGAGAGACGCGTTCGCGAAGCGGCGAAGATTCTCGATATCGAGCATTTGCTTGAGCGCAAACCTAAAGCACTCTCCGGCGGTCAGCGTCAGCGGGTTGCCCTGGGACGCGCCATCGTACGGGATCCGCAAGTCTTCCTGATGGATGAGCCTCTCTCCAACTTGGACGCGAAACTTCGCGGTCAGATGCGCGCGGAAATCACGAAACTGGTTAAGCGCCTCGAGACGACTTGTATCTACGTAACGCACGACCAGATCGAAGCCATGACCATGGGCGATCGCATCGTCGTTATGAAAGACGGCATCATCCAGCAGGCCGCTCCGCCGGAAGATCTCTACAACAACCCGACGAACATCTTCGTTGCCGGCTTCATCGGTTCCCCTACGATGAACTTCATCAACGGCACGCTGGTCGACAAAGCGGACGGCCTGTACTTCCAGGCTCAGAACCTTGACGTCGAAATTCCGCGCGGCAAAGCTCAAATCCTGCGCGAAAAATCGATGGTCGGCAAAGAAGTCATTCTGGGCCTGCGTCCGGAAGACGTGCACGAAGAGCCGGTCTTCCTGGAAGCTTCGCCAAAAACGGTCTTCACGGCCAACGTTGAAGTTACCGAGAACCTCGGTCACGAAATGCTGTTGTACCTGACAGGCCTCGGCGGCGACACGACGATCGCCCGTGTAGACGGACGTTCGAACGTACGTGAAGGTTCCCAGGTTCAACTGGCAATCGACATGAACAAAGCGCACATCTTCGAAAGAGAATCCGAAGTGAACGTCTTCTACGACGTCAAATAATTCGGCTGCTCTCCGAAAGAGCTTACAGGGCCGCCCTCCGGGGCGGCTTTTTCGTTTGGGGCGGGCAGCGAACGAGCATTGCTTTCGATCTGTATTTCCTTTACGATGAATAAGATAGCGTTTAGAAGCGGCACGACGATTCCATACAAGAACGACCGAGAGAAGGGAAGAATACGCAATGGCTAAAAAGGTAAAAGTAGCCGAGCTGGTTCAACAGTTTCAGTTTGAAGTCGTATCGGGCGAAAAAGGATTGCGCCGTCCGATCGTCGTCGACGACCTGAACCGGCCGGGACTAGAGATGGCCGGATACTTCGAATATCATTCGCCGGAGCGCATTCAGCTGTTGGGCAAAACCGAGCTGACTTTTTATCATATGCTCTCGAAAGAAGACAAGTTGGACCGGATGAGCCGGCTCTGCAGCGAAGAGACGCCGTGCATTATCGTCACCCGGTCTTTTGACGTGCCGGAAGAACTGATTGCTCTCGGCGAAGAGCGGGATATTCCGATTCTGCGCAGCGGCATGTCGACGACCAGCCTGGGCAGCCGCGTTACCGGCTTCCTGGAACGCAAGCTGGCGCCGACGACGACGATCCACGGCGTGCTGGTGGATGTGTACGGCGTAGGCATCATCATTACCGGCAGCAGCGGCATCGGCAAAAGCGAGACCGCCCTGGAACTCGTCAAGCGCGGCCACCGGCTTATCGCCGACGACGCGGTCGAGATTCGTCAGAGCGCCGACAACCAGCTCGACGGCACTGCGCCGGAACTGATCCGTCACCTGCTGGAGATCCGCGGCGTAGGCATCATCAACGTGATGACGCTGTTCGGGGCGGGCGCGATCCGCAACCACAAGCGCATTACGCTCGTCGTGCGGCTGGAGAACTGGCAGCCGGACAAGCAGTACGACCGTCTGGGACTCGACGAGGAGACGACGCGCATCATCGATACGGATGTGCCGCTCGTGACGGTTCCGGTACGACCGGGCCGAAATCTGGCCGTAATTATCGAAGTGGCGGCGATGAACTTCCGTCTGAAGCGTATGGGCTACAACGCGGCCCAGCAGTTTACGCACAAATTGACCGCAACGATCGATAACGACGCGGACGATCTGGACTAAGGCGTCGACTGCTTCACATTTCATGCGGCAAACGCACGGGGAGGAACAAGAATGGGTGCATTACTGGCGATCAATCCGATCGCTTTCAGCATCGGTCCGCTGGCCGTGCACTGGTACGGGCTGATTCTCGGGCTCGGTGCCGTGACCGGCATGCTGATCGCAATGCGGGAAGGCAAGCGTTTCGGGCTGCCGCAGGAATTGTTTATGGATATTTTGCTGTTCGGCGTTCCGTCGGCCATCATCTGCGCGCGGCTGTACTACGTGGCCTTCCAATGGGACCAGTACAAAGACAATCCGCTGAAGATTTTCGCCATTTGGGAAGGCGGCATCGCTATTTACGGCGCGCTGATTGGCGCCGTGATCTGCGGCGTGGTCTATACGCGTATCAAGGGATACAGCTTTTGGCGGATCGCCGATCTCTGCGCGCCGGGTCTGCTGGCCGGTCAGCTGATCGGCCGCTGGGGCAACTTCGTCAACCAGGAAGCGTACGGCGGCGAAGTGAGCGAAAGCTTCCTGCGCGATACGCTGCACCTGCCGAACTTTATCGTGAACCAGATGAATATCGAGGGCGTGTTCCATCATCCCACATTCCTCTACGAATCGTGCTGGAACCTGCTGGGCATCCTGCTGATCTTCGTGATCCGCCGCCGCAAGTTCGTGCGTGCCGGCGAGATCTTTATCGGCTACTTTATCTGGTACGCGATCGGCCGCTTCTTCATTGAAGCGCTGCGCACCGACAGCCTCGCGTTCCAGGGACCGGGCTGGCTGGCTTCGCTGATCCACGGCATGTGGACGCCGATGACGTGGTTCGGCTTCGAAGAAGGTTACCTCGACCCGGCTTACGGCAACGTCCGGATCTCGCAGCTGGTCGCGATCCTCTTCTTCGTTATCGCGATCGCGCTGATCGTGATCCGTCGCATGAACGGCCAGGCCAATATCCGGTATTCCGATCCGATCGTCTCGTCCAGACCGGAAAACGCGCCTCCGGCGATCGACGAGCGCCATCGCGCGGAGACGGGATCGGAGACCGACCGCATCGCTGCCACGCCGTCCGATAGGGAACGCACACCGCCTTCGGGCGACGATCCTCTGCGCAAGGAGTGAGAACCTCATGAATCCGGCAATACGCACCGTGCTGTTCGACCTGGACGGCACGATCATCGATACCAATCAGCTTATCATCGATTCTTTCATGAATACGGTGACCGGCTCTTCGCTGACGCGGGAGACGATCATTCCGCATATGGGCACCACGCTGCAAAATCAGCTGCGCGTCTTCTCCGGCCTCGACGATGTGCGCGAGCTGGAGCAGGCTTACCGCGCCTACAATCTGGCTCACCACGATTCGATGGTCAAGCCGTTCCCGCATGTGCAGCAGGTCATTCATGACCTGCATGCGGCCGGGATCCGCCTCGGCGTCGTCACGACGAAGATCCGGCCGACGACGATGAAAGTGCTGGAGATGTTCGACCTGTACCGGTACATGGAAGCGGTCGTGACCGTCACCGATGTGACGCATCCGAAGCCCCATGCCGAACCGGTGCGGATGGCGCTGGAGAAAATGGGCGCAGAAGCCGAGACGGCGCTGATGGTAGGCGACAGTCCGGCCGATATCCAATCGGCCCAGAACGCGGGCGTGCGCGCCGCGGCCGTCGCCTGGTCGCTCAAAGGCGAACAGGAGCTGTCCGGCTACGGGCCGGACCATATGCTGCACGATATGCGCGACCTGTACGAATTGACCGGAACGGAGCGTCGGGAAGCATGAGAAAAACGGAGCGCCATTTCGTCGAAGACGGTCCCAACGCGCTGCGCCAGATCTACAAGACGGTCAGCCCGTGGAAAGGCGTCAAAAATTTCGTTTTTATCCAAATTGCCCGCTACTGCCCGGTGCTTGAACTGAAAAACTGGATCTACCGCCGTATCCTCCACATGAAAGTGGGCCAGGATACGGCTTTCGGCCTTATGGTCATGGTCGATGTCTTTTTCCCGGAAAAGATTACGATCGGACGCAACACCGTCATTGGCTACAACACGACCATCCTCGCGCACGAGTATTTGATTCGCGAATACCGGCTCGGCGAAGTCATTATCGGGGACGAGGTCATGATCGGCGCCAACACGACGATTCTGCCGGGCGTGACGATCGGCGACGGCGCGGTCGTGGCGGCCGGTTCGGTCGTCTACCGCGATGTAGAGCCGGGCACTTTCGTCGGCGGCAATCCGCTGCGGGTCATCGAACGGAAAAATCCTTAATTTTGTAAAAAAATCGACCTTAAAAACGCAAATTTCCTAAAAAACGACTAAAAAAAGGGATACGAAGCTGCGCCGTCGGGTATAATGCGAAGAGAGCGGACAACGGGAGGCGCTTGCGCCATCCCGTTTTTCGCTTCGTCGGTAGCCGATACGAAGTCCGCATGGAACGATCAGGCAACCAGATCGCTGCGCACGTTCGCAGCGCAACATCGCGGAAGGGAGCAATGGAGTTGAGTTCTGTTTCAATCAAAAAAGAGCGGCTGCCGCAGCTGGACACATTTCGCGCGCTGGCCATTTTGGGCGTGCTGCACGTACATGCCACCTCGCTCGCGACGGTCGAATCCGTCGAACTGAAAGCTTTTTACCTCATCAACTTTCTTAACGTCTTTTTCAGATACGGGACGCCTTCGTTTATTATGCTGAGCAGTTTCGTGCTGTTCTACAACTACTTCAACCGTCCGCTGGACGGCAAGTTGATCGGAGGATTCTACAAAAAACGGCTGCTCTACATTTTGCTGCCTTATGTGCTGTTCTCGGTCATTTATTTCATCTATAAGATGCACGTGGCGGGAACGCTTGGAACGAGCACCGAAACGTACGGGGAGATGCTGGGCCGCTACTGGAAAAACCTGAGTGAAGGCACCGCGTATACGCATCTGTATTTCGTGTACATCAGCGTGCAGTTCTACATTTTGTTCCCGCTGATGCTGAAGCTGTTCAAGTCGTCCAAATGGTTCGTGCGCTGGGCGATTCCGATCGGACTTGTGCTGCAATGGGCGTTCGTGATCTGGAACAAATACGAATGGCAGTATCAGAGCAAAGGCAGTCTCGCGATTACATATCTGTCTTATTACATGATCGGCGCCGTGCTGGCGATTCATTTCGACAAGGTACGGAGCTGGCTTATGAACGACCTCAACAAGCTGCGCACGAAAGCGTGGATCTGGAACGGGATTCTGTGGATCTCGTGGGCGGCGGTGGCGGGGGTGCATATCTGGTTCTACCAGCAGGTACGTCTCAACGGCCTGATCGTCGACACGATCTGGTACGAGATTCTGTGGAATCTGCACACGATGCTTACGGCGCTTGTGCTGATGCGGGTATCGTTCGTCCTGTACCGCAAAGGGCCGAAATGGCTGATCAAGCTGCTGACCCGGCTCGGGGAGCTGTCGTTTGCGATCTATCTCGTCCATCCGCTCATCCTCGGCTATTACCGGGATACGAAAGACTGGTTCTTCGATCAGGTGCCGATGAGCTCGATGACGTATCTGATTTGGGTGTACGGAGGGCTGGTCTGCTCGCTCGTCGTCTCCTGGATCGTCACCCAGGTTGTCCTGCGCTGGATTCCGGGGGCGTGGGTGCTGCTCGGAAGCGTACCTGGGTCTTTGCGTAAAAAGAAAACGGGTCCGTCCGCGCCGGTATCGGCGACCGACCGTAATCTGTAATTGATCGCAATCTGTGATCGATCGGAATCCCTGATCGGCCGGGGCGCGCCTCTTTTGTCGAAAAAGCTTTTTCCCGATTGGGGAAAAGCTTTTTTGCTGCTCTGAAGGTCGTATTTATTAGTTGTTCCTCGTTGACTCCAATACGGACAAAATGATAATATAGTCGTACGCTTTATTTTACTACCATGTTATCACGGTACCATAGTAAAGTGTTGGGCTTTCCATTTTCCGCCATACTGCCCGGCAGGCCGCCGACAATTGCGGTTGCCCGGCGGCGGGCTTTCCGATATGGTGAATATAAATAAGGGTAATGCGTAACAGGCGAGACCCGACTGTGTACAGAGACGAACTCATAGAGGTGAAAATCATGTCCAAACCGAAAGGCTTTGAAAAACCGGTCGGCGTGCGCGATTATCTGCCGCGCGCGACGAGAAGGCTGCGCCGGATCGAACGCAGCGTGCTCGACTGCATGGGCCGCTGGGGCTACGACCCGATCAAGACGCCGACGATGGAATATTACGATACGGTCGGCATCGCAAGTTCCACGCCGGACCGCAAATTGTACAAACTGCTCAACAACCGCGGACAGACGCTCGTTCTGCGCTCCGACATGACGGCGCCGATCGCGCGCGTCGCTTCGTCGCTGCTGCGCGAAGAACCGCTGCCGCTGCGGCTGTCGTATCACGCGAACGTGTTCCGAGCGATCGAAGAAGAAGCGGGCCGCGAAGCGGAATTTTTCCAGACGGGCGTCGAACTCGTCGGCGACCGTTCGCCGGAGGCGGACGCGGAAGTGATCGCGCTCGCGATCGCTTCGCTGCAGGCAGCCGGCGTCGGCACGTTCAAGTTCGCCATGGGGCATGTCGGCTTCCTGAACGGGCTGTTCGACGAAGCGCTGCCGGATCGCTCGGACGCGCAGCAGGCGCTCAAAGAGCGGCTGCTGCATCGCGATTACGTGGGCTTCCGCGAGACGGCGGAATCGCTCGGCCTGAAGCCCGAGCAGCAGGAAGAGCTCGAAGGGCTGCTGCGCCTGCGCGGCGGGGTCGAGGTCTGCGAGCAGGCGGCCGGGCTGAGCGGCCATACGCTTGCGCAGGAGTCGCTTGCGCATCTGCGCAGCGTCTGGGAAGCGCTGGTCGACTACGGCGTGTCGCAGCATGTTTTGATCGATCTGACGATGATCGGCGATTTCTCGTATTATACGGGCATGGTGTTCGAAGGCTACGCGGCGGAACTCGGGTTCCCGGTCTGCAGCGGCGGCCGTTACGACAATCTGCTGCGGCAGTTCGGCCGCGACGTGCCGGCTACGGGCTTCGCGCTGAAGACGACGCGCATTCTCGACGGCGTGGACGATCCGGCGGGCGAAGAAGAACGCCCGGCGCTGATCGTGTACGAAGCGAACCGGCGGGCCGAAGCGTTGGCCGAAGCCGCCCGTATCCGGGCGGAAGGCGGGGCCGCGGTCACGCGCCTTGCGGCGGAGAGCGCCGGGGAAGAGAGCGAGAGCGGCCGCTACAGCCGGGTGCTGCGCCTGACGGCGGAGAACGCGCCGGCGAACTGAACGGCGGCGATCGGCGAAGAGGGCCGCATCATGGAGCGATTCGGGCACGGATCACAGTCCGAACGGAAGCGGAAGCCGACGTGAAGGAAGTCTGAAGGAAGTCTGAAGGAAGTTGAATCGAAGGAAGCCAATATAGAATCTTTTGACAAGAGGAGGAGAGAAGCATGGGAGAAGTGCTGAAGGTGGCAATGCCGAAAGGGCGCATCTACAAAAAGGCCGCGCAGCTGTTCCGCGAAGCGGGCATCGTCATTCCGGACGACGTGGACGACTCGCGCCGGCTGGTCATTCCGATTCCGGAAGCGAATATGGAGTTCATCATGGCGAAGCCGGTCGACGTGCCGACCTACGTCGAATACGGCGTGGCCGATATCGGCATCGTCGGCAAGGACGTGCTGCTCGAAGAGAACCGCGACGTATACGAACTGCTCGATCTTGGCATCGCGCGCTGCCGCATGTCGGTCATCGCGCTGCCGGACCGGCAGCCGGGTATCCATCTGCGGGTAGCGACCAAATATCCGAACGTCGCGGCGCGTTATTTCCGCGAGCAGGGCGAGCAGGTCGAAGTGATCAAGCTGAACGGCTCGATCGAGCTGGCGCCGCTGATCGGTCTGGCCGACCGGATCGTCGATATGGTCGAGACGGGGCAGACGCTCAAGGACAACGGACTCGTGGAGCTGGAGAGCATCTTCGGCATCACGAGCCGCCTGATCGCGAACCGGGTCAGCTACCGGATGAAGAACGACGCGATCCAGCAGCTGTGCGACAAGCTGGAGAAGGTCATGCCGGGCGCCGGCACGGCAAAAGTCTAACACGGTCGCCGGGGACGGGACGCTGCGTCGCGCTGCGCTGCGTGAAAGTGTACGCGGAGACTCTGCCCGACCCCGGACCCTGATTACAAGAAGCGGGAGGAACCCCCATGAAGATCGTACAAGCGGCACAGTTCGATCTGCGCCGGGACGTGGAATACGGCTCGGAAGAGCAGGTCGCGATCGTCAAGCGGATCGTCGGCGACATCAAGGCGGAAGGCGACGCGGCGCTGCTGCGCTACACCGAGAGCCTCGACCGCACGAAGCTCGAAGCTTCGCAGCTGCGCGTCACGGACGCGGAACTGCAGGCGGCCTACAGCCGCGTCGAGCCGTCCTTTATCGAAGCGATCGCGGCCGCGGCCGCGAATATCCGCGCTTTCCACGAACGGCAGAAGCGCAATTCCTGGATGGACCTGCAGCCGGACGGCAGCCTGCTGGGACAGATCATCCGGCCGCTGCGCCGGGTGGGCGTCTACGTGCCGGGCGGCAAAGCCGCCTATCCGTCTTCCGTGCTGATGAACGTCATTCCCGCCCAGGTGGCGGGCGTGCCGGAGATCGTCATGGTCACGCCGCCGGCAACGGGCGGCCGCGAAGGGATCGATCCGTACATTCTCGTCGCGGCGGCGGAAGCCGGCGTGACCGAGATGTACCGCGTCGGCGGCGCGCAGGCGATCGCGGCGCTCGCCTACGGCACGGACAGCATCGAGCGGGTCGACAAGATCTGCGGGCCGGGCAATATCTACGTCGCGCTGGCCAAGCGCGAAGTGTACGGGCTGGTCGATATCGACAGCCTGGCCGGACCGAGCGAGATCGTCGTCCTCGCGGACGAGACGGCCGACCCGGAATACGTGGCGGCCGACCTGCTGTCGCAGGCGGAGCACGACGAACTGGCTTCGGCCATTCTCGTGACGACGTCGGAACGCGTGGCGGAATACGTCTCCGCCGAGGTCGAGCGGCAGCTGTCGCTGCTGCCGCGCGAGCATATCGCGCGGGCTTCGATCGAGAACTACGGCGCGATCATCGTGACCGGGAGCCTCGAAGAAGGCATCGCCGTCGTGAACCGGCTGGCGCCGGAACATCTGGAAGTAATGGTGCAGAATCCGGTCGACTGCCTGGGCCTGATCGAGAACGCGGGCGCGATTTTCCTCGGCCCGTACAGTTCCGAGCCGGTCGGCGACTACTTTGCCGGACCGAACCATATCATTCCGACGAACGGCACGGCGCGTTTCGCTTCGCCGGTCGACGTGGACGATTTTATCAAAAAATCGAGTCTGATCCAATACAGCAAGCAGGCGCTGCTCGCCAATGCCGCGACGATCATGGAGCTGGCACGCCGGGAAGGGCTGGAAGGCCACGCGCGCGCAATCGAAGTTCGGGTGAACAAGGAAGGCGCGGCGCGCCGGGCAGACTGATCACAAGGACGCCGCGCCGCCTGGCGGAACGCGGCGGGCCGAATTCAACAGACGAGAAAGCGGGGCAACAGGGATGACGGAAGCCAATCAGGCAGGGGCGCGCAGCGCAAGCATCGCGCGCAAGACGAACGAGACGGATATCAAGCTGTCGTTCGGAATCGACGGAACCGGCGTATCGGAAATTTCGACGGGGGTTCCTTTTCTCAACCATATGCTCGACCTGTTCGCGAAGCACGGCCAATTCGACCTGAACGTCGACGCGGACGGCGATATCGACATCGACGACCACCACACGGTCGAAGACATCGGCATCTGCCTGGGCGGGACGCTGCTGGAATCGCTTGGCGACAAGCGCGGCATCAAGCGCTACGCCAGCGTGTTCGTTCCGATGGACGAAGCGCTTGCGCAGGTCATCATCGACGTGAGCGGACGTCCGCACTTCGAGTACCGCGCGGAGTATCCGTCCAATCTCGTCGGCACTTTTTCCACCGAGATGGTGCATGAATTCCTGTGGAAGTTCGCGCTGGAATCGCGTATCACGCTGCACGTCATCGTGCACTACGGCCGCAATACGCACCATATGATCGAAGCGGTGTTCAAGGCGCTCGGCCGCGCGCTCGACGAAGCGACATCGATCGATCCGCGCGTGACCGGGGTGCCGTCGACGAAGGGAGTGCTGTAACATGACCGTCGCGATCGTCGACTACGGCATGGGCAATCTGCACAGCGTCAGCAAAGCGGTGGAACGGCTCGGGTACGAATACCTGATCACCGGCGACGAAGTCGAGATCATGCGGGCTTCCAGCGTGCTGCTGCCCGGAGTGGGCGCGTTCGGCGACGCGATGAGCCATCTGCGGGATACCGGCCTTGACCTCGTCATGCGCCGCGCCGCGGGCGAAGGCCGGCCGCTGCTCGGCATCTGCCTCGGCATGCAGCTTCTGTTCGACGGAAGCGAAGAGCACGGCGACCACGAAGGGCTCGGGCTGCTGCCGGGGCGCGCGGTCCGGTTCCCGAGCGGAGAGCTCAAAGTGCCGCATATGGGCTGGAACCGGCTGGACTTTACGCGCGGCGGCGAGCCGCTGCTCGGCGGACTGGAAGAAGGGCACGTCTACTTCGTCCATTCGTACCACGTGGAACTGGGCGAGCCGGGCGACCTGATCGCGTCGGCGGACTACGGGCTGCCGGTCACGGCGATCGTGGGCCGGGAGAACGTCTACGGCATGCAGTTCCATCCGGAGAAAAGCGGGGAGCTGGGCATGAACCTGCTGCGCAATTTTCTGAAGCTGTCCGAAGGACCGGGCAGGTTCTGAGCGGACGAGCGGTTTGACAAGCATACGGAGGAAAAAGGAGAGTTGACGATGACGGCATTTACGATCTATCCGGCAATCGATATTCGCGGCGGCAAATGCGTGCGGCTGCTGCAGGGCGATTACGACCAGGAAACGGTGTTCAACGAAAGCCCGCTCGAAGCGGCGAAGCAGTGGGCAGATCTCGGCGGCCCTTACATCCATCTGGTCGATCTCGACGGAGCCAAAGCGGGCCGTCCGGTCAACCATGAGCTGATCGGCAGCATCGCGTCGGCGTTGAACGTGCCGGTGCAGGTCGGCGGCGGCCTGCGTACGTTCGAAGACGTGCGCCTGCTGCTGTCGCTCGGCGTGAGCCGGGTCATTCTGGGCACGGCGGCGATCGAAGACAAGTCGTTCACGGAAAAAGTGCTGGCCGAATACGGCGACCGCGCGGCGATCGGAATCGACGCGAGAAACGGCTTCGTGGCGACGAGAGGGTGGCTTACGACGTCCGAAGTGCGCGCGGAAGACCTGGCGAAGGAATTGGCGGCCAAAGGGGCGGAAACGTTCATCTTCACCGACATTTCGCGCGACGGCATGATGCAGGGGCCGAACGTGGAAGCGATTCTGAGCCTGGCCAAAGCGTCGGGCAAAACGGTGATCGCGTCGGGCGGCGTGAGCGTGCAGGCCGATCTGGAGCGCCTTGCGGCGCACACGGCGGACGGCATCGGCGGAGCGATCGTCGGCAAAGCGCTGTATACGGGCAGCATCGACCTGGCGGCGGCGCTGCAGGCGGTCGGGCGTTAAGCGGACCGGCATTCAAGCGGATTCGCATGTAAAAAGAACGGGAGTCGAAAGGAGGAGCCGTATGCTCGCGAAACGAATCATTCCGTGTCTGGACGTCAAGGACGGACGCGTGGTCAAAGGAGTCAATTTCGTCAATCTGCGCGATGCCGGCGATCCGGTCGAACTGGCTTCGGTCTACGACCGGGAAGGCGCGGACGAACTCGTCTTCCTCGATATTTCGGCGTCGGTCGAAGGACGGGCCACGATGGTCGAGGTCGTGCGCCAGACGGCGGGAGAGATTACGATTCCGTTCACGGTCGGAGGCGGCATCTCGCAGGTGGACGACATGAAGCGCATTCTGCGCGCGGGCGCCGACAAGACGGCGGTCAACACGGCGGCGGTCCTGCGTCCCGAACTGATCGCCGAAGGCGCGCGGCGCTTCGGCTCGCAGTGCATCGTGCTGGCGGTCGACGCCAAGTACAACGCGGAGTGGGAAGAATGGGAAGTGTACACGCACGGCGGACGCAAGCCGACCGGCATCCGTGCGCTGGAATGGGTGCGGCGCGCCGAATCGCTCGGAGCGGGCGAGATCCTGCTGACGAGCATGGACGCGGATGGCACCAAAGACGGCTTCGACCTCAAGCTGACGCGCGCGGTCTGCCGCGAAGTGTCGGTGCCGGTCATCGCCTCGGGCGGGGCGGGCACCTCGGAGCATTTCTACGACGTGTTCACGGAAGGCACGGCGGACGCGGGACTTGCGGCGACCATTTTCCATTACAAAGAAATCGCGATTCCGGACTTGAAGAATCAATTGAAGCAAAAAGGAGTCGAAATCAGATGAAAAGAGAAAACGATGTGACCGTCCCGCCCGAGCAGTTTGCGGCGCAGGTCAAATGGGACGCGCAGGGGCTGGCTCCGGCGATCGTGCAGGACGCACACAGCAAGGAAGTGCTGACGCTCGCCTACATGAACGAAGAATCGCTGCGCCGCTCGATCGAATACGGCGAGACGTGGTTCTGGAGCCGTTCGCGGCAGGAATTTTGGCACAAAGGCGCGACGTCGGGCAATGTGCAGCGGATCGTCTCGCTGAGCTACGATTGCGACGGCGACGCGCTGCTGGTCGGCGTCATTCCGGCCGGACCGGCTTGCCACACGGGACGGGTAAGCTGCTTCTTCAACAAGGCGGAGCTTGCGGGCGGAGCGGCGGAAACGGGCGTGATCGACGCGGCCGGCGCCGGTGCGGAAAGCGGGCGCGTGCTCGGTTCGGAGCCGGAATTCGCGCAGACGTCGGCGGCTTCTGCCGGAGCGCAGGAGTCGGCCGGACGTTTCGACGTGCTGGGCGAACTGGAAGGCATCATCGCCGAACGCGACCGCGAACGGCCGGAAGGCGCGTACACGACGTATTTGTTCGAAAAAGGGATCGACAAGATTCTCAAAAAAGTCGGCGAAGAAACGGCGGAATCGATCATCGCGGCCAAAAACGGCGACAACGCCGAACTGCGCCTCGAAGTGAGCGACCTGATCTATCACCTGCTCGTGCTGCTGCAGGAGCGCAAGCTGCCGCTGGACGAGATCATGGACGAGCTGGCGCGCCGGCACGAACGTCCGCGCCGGGACTGACCGGATTCGTCGGACCCGGCCGACCCGGCTGGACGCTTCGGGCCCGAAGCGAAGCCGGACGGCGATCCGCAGCCGGGCAGGCATGCGGATCACAACGGCGGACACCCGGCAGACGGCCGGTGCGGTCCGCTTTTTCTATCGGACAAGCGAGAGGAGAAAATCTGATGCTCATCGATTACCATACGCACCACGAACGGTGCGGTCATGCCGTCGGCACGCTGGAACAATACGTGCTGCGCGGCATCGAGCTCGGCCTGGGGCAGCTCGGCTTGTCCGACCATATGCCGCTGATCCATGTCGATCCGGCCCTCTACTATCCGGAGATGGCGATGCCGATGGACGAACTGCCGCGCTACGTCGAGGAAGTGCTGGCGCTCAAGCAGAAATACCGGGACCGTATCGATATCAGGCTGGGGCTCGAAGGCGATTATATCGAAGGCTTCGAGAGCGAGATCAAGGCTATCGTCGACGCCTATCCGTGGGATTACGTCATCGGCTCGGTACATTTCCTCGGCGAATGGGACGTCACCGATTTTCGGCAGACGGCCGGCTGGGAAGGGCGCGATCCGCTGGACGTCTACCGGACGTATTACGACGCGGTCGGACGCGCGGCGGAGACCGGCTTCTACGATATCGTCGGCCATTTCGACGTGATCAAGCGCTTCGGCCACGGCCCCGCGCCGGAGCAGGCCGCGGAGCGGGAAGCGGCCGAGAACGAAGCGCTGCGCCGGATCGCGGACAGCGGCATCGCGATGGAGCTGAACGCTTCCGGCCTGACCAAGCCCTGCGCGGAGATGTTTCCTGCGGAAGGGCTGCTGCGCCGCGCGCTTGCGCTGGGCATTCCGCTGACGCTCGGGTCCGACGCGCACGATCCGGCGAAGCTGTCCGAGAATCTGGACAAAGCCCGCGCGCAGCTGCTTGCGCTCGGCGTGCGCGAGGTGGCGACGTTCGATCGCCGTACGCGGACGATGATCGCTTTAACGGAATAAAAAGCGGGAGACGCCGTTTTCGGCGTCTCTTTGCTTTTGCCGCTCCGGCGATTGGGGTATAATCAAGGCAAGTCCAAGGAAAATTTTATCGATTCGCGGAGCAAGTCCTACGCGGTATACACAAAACAAGATGCGGGAGGGTGCCATGCAGCACAGGATGCGTGTATTTTCAGGATCTTCCAATCCGGGTCTGGTGGACCGGATCTGCAACGATTTGGGCGTTACGCCCGGCAAGGTCAAACTGACCAAATTCAAAAGCGGCGAGAGTTACGTACATTACGAGGAAAGCATTCGCAATCTGGACGTCTTTCTCGTACAGTCGCTGTCCCATCCGATCAACGAGCATTTTGTCGAACTGCTCGTCATGATCGACGCCGCCAAGCGGGCTTCGGCCCGTACGGTCAATGTGGTCATTCCCTATTACGGATATGCCCGCCAGGAGCGCAAAGCCGCGCCGCGCGAACCGATCTCGGCCAAGATGGTCGCGGACGTGCTGACGACGGCCGGCGCGAGCCGCGTCGTCACCATCGAACTGCACGCGGCCGCCATCCAAGGATTTTTCAACATTCCGGTCGATCACCTCACGACGCTCGATCTGATCGCCAACTATTTGCGCAGCAAAAACATTACCGATCCGGTCATCGTGTCTCCGGACGCGGGCCGGGCGAAGCTGGCCGAGAAGCTCGCGAACCGGCTCGACTCGCCGGTCGCGATCATGCTCAAGAAACGTCCGGCTCACAATCAGGCGATGATCACCCACGTCATCGGCGACGTCGAAGGACGCACCCCGATCATCATGGAGGATCTGATCGATACCGGTTCGACGATCCTCAAAGTGGTGGAAGGGCTGAAGGAACGCAACGCCAAGGACTCGATCGTCTGCGCGACGCACGGCGTGTTCTCGGACGGCGCGCTGCAGCGCCTGGAACATCCGAATATCCAGGAAGTCGTCATTACCGATTCGATCGCGCTTCCGGCGGACCATTCGGACCGCTTCACCGTGCTGCCGGTCGCGCCTATGCTCGCCCGGGCCATCCATATTATTCTGGAAGGCGGATCGCTCGCGACGCTGTTCAGCGACTCGGGGATCTGACCGGGATTTGACCGTCCCGGCGCCGGAAACGGCGGCCGGGTCAAGGAGCGAAGCGTCGGCCGCTTGGTTGGGAGCGACCGGGGAATTATGGTATACTGGTTTCGCTATTCGTTTTTAAGCGGTTAACAAAGGGGGCCTTGCTCAGGTGAACGGGAACAATCGGCGTGAAGAGAAGCCGCGGACCAATGTGGTTTCTTTATCGATGGACGAAAGCTTTTTTTTCGAAAGAGCCGTCCGCGCGCTGGATCGCTACCAATATGACAAGGCGTTGAAATATTTTCGCAAATCGGTCGAACTAAAACCGGATAATCCGGTGAACCATTGCAATATGGCGGGTATATTGTCCGAGATGGGCCAATACGAAGCATCGAACGACGTGCTGCTGCACGTGCTGGACGAGGTCGATCCGTCCATGACGGAGTGCCGGTTCTACATGGCGAACAACTTCGCGAACATGGAACGGTTCGAAGAAGCCGAGACCGCGCTGCTGAAGTATCTGGAGGAAGACGCCGCCGGTCAGTTCCTGCACGAAGCGGAAGAGATGATCGACCTGCTTCAACTGGAACTGAACCGCAAGATCCGCGATCACAGCGTGCTGGCCCGCCGCGGTTCCGACCGGCACGAACGGGCCCGGACGATGCTGGAAGAAGGCATGTTCGCCGAAGCGGCCGACCTGCTGGAAGAACTGCTGAAGGAATATCCCGAATTTGCCGCCGCCGCCAATAACCTGGCGTTGGCCTACTACTATATGGGCATGACCGACCGGGCGCTTGGCGTAGTGGAAGACGTACTGGAGCGCGAACCGGGCAATCTGCACGGGCTGTGCAACCTGGCGATCTTCCGCCGCCATTCCGGCCCCGCGGGCGCCGAAGAAGCTTCGCGCCTGGCGCGCCGCCTGACGGCGATCATCCCGTTCCATCGCGAACACGCCTTCAAGCTGGCGACCACGCTCGGCATTCTGGGCGAACACGAAGCGGCTTACGTGCATTTTCGCAGGCTGCTGACGGACGAGGAAGCGTCCGCGGACGCTTCGCTCCATCATTACTGCGCCGTAGCCGCGGTGCTGAGCGGCAGGCCCGAAGCGGCCGAGAAGCTGTGGAAGACGACGCTGAAGCTCGATCCGGAAGCCGAAGCGGCGGCCTATTATCTCGGTCGCCTGCCGGAGTGGCAGACCGACGGCATCGCCGAGCCGGTCAGCTACCATTACCGGCTTGAAGCCGTGCGCCGGTCGGAGCTGTGGCAGCGCTGGGAAGAACGGCTGCCCGAAGATTCGCCGGCGATTCGTGCCGCGCTCATCCGCACGCTGCGCAGCGGCAGCGAAGAAGACAAGCATCATGCGCTGCAGGCGTGCCGGCCGCTGGCGGACGAAGAGATGACGCGGGTCCTGAAGGACCTCGCCTACGACGAGCGCGAATCGGAAAGCGTACGCGGCCTGGCACGCTCGATTCTGGTCGATAACGGATTTGAGCAGGCGGAGCCGGACGCCGAAGACGAACGGTCTTCGGCCCTGTTCTCCCTCGAACCGGCAGAACTGCCGGTGTGGGAGAAACGGTGGCAGGACGTGCTCGACGCGGCGATCCGCTCTTCGTGCGCGCCCGGCGATTTCAGCCTGAGGCGCGATCTGGAGTCGCTCTGGACCGATTTTCTGCGCCGGCTGTATCCCGAAGTTCCCGTGCTTTCCTACGTGGAAGGCTGGGCGGCGGCGCTCGATTACCTGACCGACAAGCTTCGCCGCGGCACCTCGACCTATGAAGAGGTCGGCCGCCGTTACGGCGTGTCGGCTTCGACCGTCGGGCGCTACGTCAACCGGGTGGACCAGGTATGCAGCATCAAGGAACGCATGACCCTGCACGGAAGAGATCACCGGAAAGGACTGTAACGTCCGATCCGCATGTACCCCAAGAATCGCAAAAGCCAATCAACCCTGAGGAGGATGTCTGTATGCAAAAGCACAAAACCGTAGTCATCGGAACCGGCCCGTCCGGCCTTACCGCAGCCATTTACCTGGCTCGCGCCAGCTTGAACCCGCTCGTGATCGAAGGTCTTCAACCGGGCGGACAGCTGACGACCACGACCGAAATCGAGAACTTCCCGGGCTTCCCGAACGGAATCATGGGACCGGAACTGATGGACAATATGCGTCAGCAGGCGGAGCGTTTCGGCGCCGAGTTCATGAACGGCTGGGTCGATTCCGTCGACTTCTCCACGCGCCCGTTCAAGATTACCGTTGAAGGCGCCGAGCCGATCGAAGCGGATTCGGTCATTATCTCCACCGGTGCATCGGCCCGCTACCTCGGCATTCCGGGCGAGCAGGACAATATCGGACGCGGCGTCAGCACGTGCGCGACCTGCGACGGATTCTTTTTCCGCGGCAAAAAATTGATCGTTGTCGGGGGCGGCGACTCCGCGATGGAAGAAGCCAGCTTCCTGACGCGCTTCGCGACCGAAGTGACCGTCGTTAACCGCCGCGAAGAACTTCGCGCTTCGAAGATCATGCAGGACCGCGCGCGCGAGAACGAGAAAGTCTCGTGGGCGCTCAACCGTCAGCCGCTGGAAGTCGTAGCGGGCGACACCGGCCTCAAAGGGCTGAAAGTGCTCAACAACGAGACCGGACAGGAAGAACTGCTGGAAGCGGACGGCGTCTTCGTGGCGATCGGCCACACGCCGAACACGACGTTCCTGCAGGGCAAGCTTGAGCTGGACGGCCACGGCTACGCGATTGTCAAGCCGGGTACGACCGAGACGAACATCCCGGGCGTCTTCGCCTGCGGCGACGTGCAGGACACCAAGTACCGCCAGGCGATCACGGCTGCGGGCAGCGGCTGCATGGCGGCGATGGACTGCGAGAAGTATCTCGAAGGCAGCGTCGTGCACGACTGGAGCGAATCGCTCGACCGTTAATTGTTGGAATTCACCTTCTTCATGAAGCTTCAAGCGCGCAGGCGAAAATCCGTCACGGAATTTTTCGTCCGCGCGCTTTTTTGCGTATATGCAAACAGATCGAATCGGGCAGGTTGGAAAATGGGAAGGGGAGATCGACTCATGAGGATGGGCATGGACGGTGCGGGAGCCGGAAAAGCCGAAAAAATCGAAAAAGCCGACCGCCGCTATCTGCGGCGGGTCGAGCTGCTGCGCGGACAGATTCAAACGCCGGACGAATATCCGTTCAATCTGCCGGCGGTGCGGGAACTGGAAAGTCTTGAATTTCATGCCCGCGTCACGTACATCGTAGGCGAGAACGGAGTCGGCAAGTCGACGCTGCTGGAAGCGATCGCGACCGCGTGGGGCTTCAATCCGGAAGGCGGCACGCTGAACCTCAACTTCGCCACCGCCGAGACGCATTCCCCGCTGCACCGGCATCTTCGATTGATCCGCGGGACGGTGCGGCCGAAAGACGGTTATTTTTTCCGGGCGGAGAGTTATTACAACGTGGCGACGACGATCGACGAACTGGACCGGCAGCCGGACGCCGGCCCCGCGATCATCGACAGCTACGGCGGACGTTCGCTGCATGAACAGTCGCACGGAGAAGCTTTTTTCGCAACGTTCATGCACCGGTTCGGTTCGGGCGGCCTGTATATTCTCGACGAGCCGGAAGCGGCGCTGTCGCCTGTCCGCCAACTGGCGATGCTGACGCGTATCCACGAACTGGTCCGCAGCGGCGGACAGTTTATCATCTCGACCCACTCCCCGCTGCTGATGTCCTACCCGGACAGCCGGTTGTACAATCTGACTGCGGGCGGGATTCGAACGTGCCGGGTG
Organism: Saccharibacillus sp. WB 17; assembly: GCF_008634075.2. Lineage (NCBI taxonomy): Bacteria > Bacillati > Bacillota > Bacilli > Caryophanales > Paenibacillaceae > Saccharibacillus > Saccharibacillus sp. WB 17. The sequence continues at coordinate 21,667 of NZ_VPFK02000042.1, forward strand.
GAGGAGACGGAACATGATATCGTGACGCGGGAATTTCTCAACAACCGCGAACTGATGCTGGCGGAGCTGCTGCGAGACGAATAGCGGAATCGGCGAATCGTGAAATAAGCAAAGCGGGGAAAGAGGGCAAGCGCCGCAAAGCCCGCCCCGCAACGTTTTCAACGCCCCCGGGTGTGCCGCGGCGCGCGATAAAGACAGGCGAACGGGCAAAAGGGCGCGCCCCGAAGTCAAGAAAAGGCTTTCGACCCTTGTGGGACAAGGCTTTGCGCGAAAGCGCGCTCGCTTGACCGAAACCGGGTGTTCGCTTATAGTGGGAGACGAAGGAAACGGATTTTGGACTTGAGCAAACAAAGCGATGAATTCCTGCATTCTCTATATTGAAGAAAAAAGGTGGCTTGTAACATGTCTGAAAATGTCTACGTCGGGATGGATCTGGGCGGCACCACGATCAAGGTCGGTCTGTGCAGCGAGAGCGGCGTCCTGCTGCATACTTATGAAGGACCCACGGGAGTGGCGGAAGGTCCGGAGACGGTCATTGCCAATATGGCGGAATACGTTCGCCGGGTCGTCGAAGAATCGCCTTATGCCTGGGAACAACTGGCCGGAGTCGGCGCCGGGGTGGCCGGATTCACGAACGTTCGTGACGGAATCATCGTCATGGCACCGAACATAGGCCTCAAAGACGTTCCGATCCGCGCCATTTTGGAAGAGCGGCTCGGCAAGCCCGTGAAGATCGATAACGACGCCAACGTCGCCGCGCTCGGCGAAGCGTGGAGCGGCGCCGGAGCCGGCGTCGAGAACTGCGTATGCTATACGCTGGGAACCGGCGTAGGCGGCGGCATCATCATCAATGGCCGCATCTACCAGGGCTCTGCCGGCATGGCGGGCGAGATCGGCCATATCGACGTCGTGCCGGACCTGGAAGCGATCCAGTGCGGCTGCGGCAAGACCGGCTGTCTGGAGACCGTCTCTTCGGCGACGGGCATCATCCGCATGGCGAAGGAAGCCGTGGAGCGCGGCGAGCGCACCTTTATCGCCGACGCGAGCGAGATTACGGCCAAGACGGTGTTTGACGCCGCCAAAGCGGGCGACGAAGTAGCGCTGCGCATCGTCAAGCGCGCCGCGTTCTATCTCGGCAAGTCGATGGCGACCGTGGCAGCGGTACTGAATCCGCAGAGCTTCATTATCGGCGGCGGCGTATCGAAAGCGGGCGACATTCTGTTCAATCCGATTCGCGAGACGTTCGCGCAGCTGACGCCCGCCCCGCTTCAAGGCGGCGTGCAGATCGTTCCGGCGATGCTCGGCAACGACGCCGGCATGATCGGCGCGGCCGGCCTGATGATTCGTTAACGAAGCAAGCCAGGGAGGGAAAGCTCGCATGACCGATATCCAAAAAGAAGGCAGGGCGGCTCCGGCCGCCACGCTGATGATCATTACGGGAATGTCGGGAGCCGGCAAGACGATCGCCGTGCAAAGCCTGGAAGATCTGGGGTTTTTCTGCGTCGACAACCTGCCGCCGGTCCTGATCCCCAAGTTCGCCGAGCTGATCGATCAGTCCAACGGCAAGATCGCCAAGGTGGCGCTGGTCATCGACCTGCGCGGCCGGGAGTTTTTCGCCGCGCTGTCCGAATCGCTGTCTTTTATCAAAGACCATTTTACGATTCATAGCGAGATTCTGTTCTTCGACGCGGACGACGCCGTGCTTGTGCAGCGCTACAAAGAAACGCGCCGCCGGCATCCGCTCGCCCCGGACGGCATGCCGCTCGACGGCATTCGCCTGGAACGCAAAATGCTGGAAGAACTCAAAAATTCGGCGACGCAGATCATCGATACGACGAACATGAAGCCGGCCGTTCTCAAAGAGAAGATCATCTCCCGCTTCTCGCATATGGAAAGCCATCAATTATCGGTCAACGTCACGTCGTTCGGCTTCAAGTACGGCGTGCCGATTGACGCGGACCTGATTTTCGACGTGCGCTTCCTGCCCAACCCGCACTACGTCGACAATTTGCGTCCGCTGACGGGCCAGAACAGCGACGTGTACGATTACGTCATGAAATGGCCGGAGACCCAGACGTTTTTGACCAAGCTGCTGGACATGCTGCATTTTCTCATTCCGCAGTACCGCAAAGAAGGCAAGAGCCAGGTGATTATCGGCATCGGCTGTACCGGCGGCAAGCACCGTTCGGTCGCCATCTCCGAATATTTGGGACGGATGCTGGGAGCAAGCGAAACGGAAAGAGTGCGCGTCAATCACCGGGACGCCGATCGGGACCGTCATTAGAATCGCAGCCGCCGGCTTTTCCGGTACAGCCCGGAGCGGCCGGCAAGCGATTCGAAGCGGTTAACGTACGGAGGAGTGAACATTCATGAATATTAAGCAACAGGCGCAGCGGCCCGTGCGTCGCCCCCGAATCGTAGTGATGGGCGGCGGAACGGGTTTGTCCGTCATGCTGCGGGGTCTCAAGCAGCAGCCGCTCGACATTACGGCCATCGTGACGGTAGCCGACGACGGCGGCAGTTCCGGCATTCTGCGCAGCGAGATGCAGATGCCGCCCCCGGGCGATATCCGCAACGTGCTGACGTCGCTTGCCGACGTGGAGCCGCTGCTCTCGGACATGCTGAGCTACCGTTTCAAGACCGGCAGCGGTCTTGCGGGGCACAGCCTGGGCAATCTGATCCTGGCCGCCATGACGGACATCTCGGGCGACTTCGTCACCGCCGTGCGCGAGCTCGGGCGGGTATTCGCCGTCCGCGGAGTCGTCTACCCCGCCGCCAAGGAAGGCGTCATTTTGCATGCGGAAATGGAAGACGGCACGATCGTGACCGGCGAGTCGAGCATTCCGGAATACGGCGGACGAATCAAGCGGATTTTCCTCGAACCGGCCGAAGTCGAAGCGCTGCCGGAAGCCGTGCTGGCGATCCAGCGCGCCGACGCGATCCTGATCGGTCCGGGCAGCCTCTACACGAGCCTGCTGCCGAACCTGCTCGTGCCGCAGCTGGCCGAAGCGGTCGTCGCGTCCAACGCGATCAAGATGTATATTTGCAACGTCATGACCCAACCGGGCGAAACGGACGGGTTCAGTGTGGGCGACCATCTTCAGGCCGTGTACGACCATGTCGGCAGCCATCTGTTCGACTACGTGCTCGTCAACAGCGGGCATATTCCCGAAGACGTGCAGCTTCGCTACGCGGAAGAAGGCGCGACGCCGGTCCGGCTGGACCTGGAAGAGATCGCGGGCACGAACTGTACCGTCATTGCCGATACTTTCGTGAAATACGGCACTTATCTGCGCCACGACGCGGACAAATTAAGCGAACACATAAACAGGCTGGTGGCAGACTGGATGATACGGAAGGGGTGAATAATCCATGTCGTTTGCGGCTCAGACCAAAAAAGAATTGACGATGGTGGAGGCGGACGCCTGCTGCGAACAAGCGGAGCTGTCGGCGCTTATACGCATGAACGGCTCGATCCAGCTCTCCAACAAAAAAGTCATTCTGGACATTTCCACCGAAAACGCGGCGATCGCACGCCGGATCTATTCCTTGATCAAAAAGCATTACAGCGTCCATACGGAGCTGCTCGTGCGCAAAAAAATGCGTCTCAAAAAAAACAACGTGTACATCGTGCGGATTCCGGCCGGCGTACAGGAACTGCTCGCTTCGCTCAAGATCACGTCGGAAGGGTTCCAATTCCTGCCCGGCATCAGTCCCGATATCGTCAAAAAGAACTGCTGCAAGCGCGCCTACCTGCGCGGCGCCTTCATGGCGGGCGGCTCGGTCAACAATCCGGAAGGATCTTCGTACCATCTGGAGATCGCCTCCATGTACGAAGAACACTGCCAGTCGCTCGTCGACCTGGCGAACGAATTCCATCTGAACGCCCGCTGCATCGAACGGAAGAAAGGCTTCATTTTCTACCTCAAAGAAGGCGAGAAGATCATCGAACTGCTGAATATTATCGGAGCCCATCAGGCTCTGTTCAAATTCGAGGACGTCCGGATCATGCGCGACATGCGCAATTCGGTCAACCGGATCGTAAACTGCGAGACGGCCAACCTTAACAAGACGATCGGCGCCGCCGTGCGGCAGATCGACAATATCCGCTTCCTGCAGAGAGAAATGGGGCTGGAGCGGCTGCCGGAGAAGCTGCGCGAAGTGGCGGAAGTCCGGTTGGCCCATCCCGAGATCAACCTCAAGGAAGTGGGCGAACTGCTCAAGGGCAACGTCAGCAAATCCGGCGTCAATCACCGGCTGCGCAAGCTCGACATTATGGCGGAGAAGATTCGGGGCGGCTGAGAGCCGCTCTTTTTTTTGCGGTCGGCGTGGAAAAGGGCGCGACGCGAAAGGCTGCAAACGCTACGCTCGGTTTTAGACTAGTGTGAGCAACCGAAGTTATGGTATACTGGGTACAATAATGCGTTTCGACAGGAACTTCATTTCGTATAGGGGGTAAGATTGCTCATGACCAAACACCCGGTAGTCGTCAGACTGAAGACGGGGCTGCACGCGAGACCTGCGGCTTTGTTCGTTCAGGAAGCCAATAAATATTCTTCCGAAATCTTTGTAGAGAAGGAAGACAAAAAAGTAAACGCCAAAAGCATCATGGGCATCATGAGCCTGGCAATCAGTTCCGGTACTGAAGTTCACATCAGTGCGGAAGGCGCGGACGCCGAGCAGGCTGTAAACGCTTTAATGAGCCTTGTCAGCAAAGAAGAATTGGAAAACCAATAATTCTTGTGCCAGCTTCCCGTTAGGCGATATTTTTGCATAGATACGCCGCCCATCGAACCTCCCGAACGTTTTCGGGAGGTTTTTGTATGCGCAAATTCGCCTGCAATCGATATTAACCAACAACTTCCAGTTTGCCGAAAAAATATTTGCTTTTCCTGTACCGAGGCGGCATTTTCGTGTTTGACAGCCGACCCCAAAAGGGTAAGAATGAGTGCGAAGAGCTCGCTATGTAGGCTCATGAAGCCGCACCCATTTTATCAATAGACACAAGGGGGAAAAACATTGAAAAAATCGAATATCTGGAGATCGGCATCGGTCAAATGGACCAAAGCCGTGATCGCTTCGGCGCTTGCGCTGACGCTGCTCCCGCCTACCCTATCGTACGCCGCGGAGACGCCGACCGCGTCCGCATCGGCGGCAGCCCGGGATACCGCGCTTACGTCTTCCTCGGTTACGGCTTTTCTGGACGAGTTTTTTGCGTTGGAAGAAATTCAGGAACTGGCTCCCGGAGCGGCGGTCGTCGTCGTGAAAAACGGCCGGGTGCTGGCAGAAAAAGGGTACGGCTACGCCGACGTGGACAGCAAACGCCGCGTCGATCCGAAAAAAGACGTCTTCCGGATGGCTTCCGTCTCCAAAACGTTCACCGCGGCCGCGATCATGCAGCTGGTCGAGCAGGGCAAACTCAGCCTGGACGCGGACATTCGTACATATCTCGGCGGCATCACTTTTGAGAATCCGTTCGCCGAACCGGTTACCGTCGCCGATCTGCTGACGCATCGCAGCGGCTTCAAAATCCAGGACGCCCGCCAGGAAGACCTGAATCCTGCCAAAGGGCAGTCCGTCAGCATGGAAGACTATATCGCGAAGTATATGCCGGACGTCGTGCGCGAGCCGGGTACGGCTTACATGTACGACAACTTCGCTTACCTGCTGCTCGGGTACATCGTGCAGCAGGCGAGCGGCACGCCGTACGAGACGTATATGGAACGCAACGTGTTTGCGCCGCTCAACATGGGCAGCACCGACTTCACGCTGACCGCGGACCTGCGCAAGCGTTCGGCGACCGGCTATGCGGCCGAAGAGACGATCAAGCCTTATCCGGTCAGCGAAAGCTTCATGCCGCAGGGCGGCATGCTGTCGACGGCCGACGATATCGCCAAATTCATGACCGCCTTCTTGAACGAAGGCAAGACGGCTTCCGGCGCGCAGCTGCTCAAAGCCGATTCGGTAGCGGCCATGTCGGAATACCGTTCCGCGATCCATCCGCTGCTGCCGGACTCGACTTACGGGTTCGAATCGGCTTCGCAGCTTCCGGGCGCGGGCAGCAGCAGCAAAGTCATCACCAAGGGTGGCGACGTTCCGGGCGCAAGCTCGCTGATGTTCCTGATTCCCGAGCAGGATACCGGCGTATTCGTCGTCTACAACCAGAACGGCGCGCTGCGCGAGCAGCTGTACGCGGCATTCATCTACCGGTTCTTCCCGCAGTATGCGGCCGAAGCGACTTTCCCTGCGTTCGCGGCGGAATCGCCGGAGCAGCTTGAGCGCTATGCGGGATTGTACAAAGATCTGCGCGTCGAGAGCGTCGTCTCCAAAGTGGGACCGGGTTCGCGCGGACGCATGGTCATCTCCGACCCGCTGACCGGCGAGCGCGCGCTGCGCCAGGTAGCACCGGGACTGTTCATGGATGCCAACAAGATGCTGGTAGCATTCAAGACCGATGCGGACGGCAGCGTCTCGTACCTCAAGGAACCTTACCTGAATCCGATGGGCTACGAGCAAAAAGGCGCGAAGCCGTCCGGCTTCAACGATATCGCGTCGACGCATCCGTACGCGAAGTACATTCTCGACCTGCAATCGCTCGGCTATTACCCGAACGATCCGAACATGGCGTTCGGACCGGACGAAGCCGTCACCCGCGGCGAGTACGTGGACATGCTGATGCGCACGTCGGCCATTCCGCTGTCGGAAAGCAAGCCCGAATTGAAAGATACGGTCGGACATCCGTATGCCGCGGCAATCCAGACCGCCTACGAGTTCGGCCTGATCTCGGGCAACGACAAAGGCATGTTCCAGCCGGACCGTCCGATTACCCGCCAGGAAGCGGCTCTGATCATCTACAATTCGACGGGCAGCCTGTATCCCGAAGAACTGCTGGACTCGGTCAAGCTTACGGGCAAGACCGACAAGTGGGCCGTATCCGCGGTCAAACTGGTCGTCGCTCTGGGCTACCACGGCCCCGAAGTGAAGTTCAGCGCTTCCGGCGCGGCCGACTTCCAATCTAAGAAAGTGCTGACCCGCGCCGAAAATGCGGCGATCAACGACATGCTGCTGACCAGCACCGTGACCGGTGCGGCCAGCCTCAAAGACGCGGCCCAACCGGCATCCGAGGAGCCGGCAGCCTGATCTGTCCGATCGTTTCGACGCTCCGGCGCGCCTCGTGACCGGAGTGTCGCCGATCCGCGCCCAACACGCGTCAACCTTTCTGCCGTACGCGCCTTCACTGGCGTCCGGCCGAAAGGTTTTTTGCGTTCGCGCCCGGACCCTGCAACTTTTTCGGCCCCATTGTCGTTTAGAGGGTAATCAACGATAACTTGGAGGGATAAACGATGAAAATGTGGATGAAACCGCTTGGCAGCGTATTGATCGCCGGATCTTTGCTCGTCGGAGGAGCGGCCGTGCCCGCGTCGCTCGGAATGAATCAGGCTCATGCTGCGGAGGTCGTTGCAATGAACGTCATCAATGTGGCCGGTAAAGGGGAAATCAAAGTAACGCCGGACGTCGCTTATCTGTACATCGGCGTGGAATCGAACGCGGCTACGGCAGCGGCGGCGCAGAAGAAAACGGCGACTTCGATGAGCAAGCTGAACACCCTGCTCAAAGGCGAATGGAAAATTGCCGCCAAAGACATCGAGACGGAGCAGTTCAACGTATCGCCGAACTACACGTACAGCGACGACAACGGCCAGACGATCAAGGACTACAGCTCCGTGCACGTGCTCAAAGTAACGTACCGCGATCTGGACAAGCTGGGCCAACTGCTGGATGCCGCTTCCGAAGCGGGAGCCAACCGTATCCAGAACATCAGCTTCGCGGCCGAGAATCCGGACCAGTACGAAGAGCAGGCGATCGCCAAAGCGATGTCCAGCGCCAACAAAAAAGCGTCGGCGATCGCCAAATCGGCCAACCGTACGCTCGGCGCGATCGTCTCGATCAGCCAGGACGACGCGGAAGCTCCGATCGTGTACGCGCAGTACGAACGCGCTACGGCGGACATGGCGGCGGGTGCCCCCCCGACTTCCATCGAACCGGGTCAAATTACGGTGACGACCCGTCTGACCGTGCAATATGAGATGAAATAAGCGTGCCTTGATCCGGACATTCGACCTGAAGCCGCCTTCGCCCCGTGCGAAGGCGGCTTTGTTGCTTAAATTCACGCCAACCGGGGCTTTTTTCGAGCGGCGCCGGTTGAATCTTTTACAAAAAAAGAACCGCTTAACTGTTTGGAATCGAATGGGAGGTTTATAAATGGAGTAAGCAAAGAACGTGACTCTCCCTTAGACTCTCCACACAACATCCCATATTCGGAACCAAGAAGCGAGGTGATTCCAGTGATCGAAACAATGAACATTCCCGAAGACCGCAAACAATATTACCGCAGGCTGCTGCACGAAAATCCAGGGCGCAACCTGTTCGAGCGTTATTCGTTGTTTTGCCAGGAGTACACGGATTTTGCGCGCAAAAGGCTGTCTTACATCCCGGAGCTCATGAACAAGGGGTGGATGCCAATCGTTCTGTCTGATGAAGGAATGAACTACGCGTTTACGATTGGATTGGAATACAGCTTTGGCCATCCCGAAATTTTGATTGCGTCGCCGAACCGTTCGGCTCGCCAGTTGAACCGCATGCTGGAATGGTTCGCGCAGCGCGTGGAAGAAGGCAGCCGCATGGAGACAGAAGCCGATTACGGCACCGAATTGAGACGTCAGCCGGATTTTAGCGATATCGAAAGCGAAGCCGCTTTTCGCCATTACGAGGAATCGGACGCGGACAATTACCCGTGCGGCTATCTGTATTCGTTCTACGGATACTTCGCCGACCGCACGCTGGAGACCGGCAAGCTGCCGATTCTCGTCATGGAACTGGATTTTCCGGTGCTGCCCGCGCCTCCCGGAGGCCGGCTGTCGAGCATCATGGGCGCACCCAGGTGGAATGAAGGCAACGAAGGAGCCGATGCGTAACCCGCGCATTTTGCAAGCCGCCAACCTTAACAATTTTGTAAAAAAGCCCGAGTAAGGGTTGCAATACTGTAATGCTCCTTGTCACCCATTTCCGCCGCGGCCCTTTTATAATCAGGATGGATAAAGACAAACCGCCAAGATGCGAAGGAGCTGAACGGATGATGACAAATCACAACGTGCAAGCATGGAAAAAAACGACCAAGATGATGACGGCCGCCGTCCTTACGGCAGGGCTGCTGCTGCCGGCCACGGCAGGAATCGGCACGAGTGGAGCCCACGCGGCAGCCGCTTCGGCAACCGCTTCCACGACTGCCAGCGTCAAAGTGAGCTGGAACGGCAAAGCGCTGGGAGCGAACGCTTACCAGGCGGGCGGCGACACGTACGTGCCGGTCAAAGCTTTGGCCAAAGCCGCGGGCCTGTCGCTCGCTTACGATAAAGAAACCGGTCTCTACGAGCTCGGCACGTCGCCGAACGCGCTGACGCTGTCGCCTTACGAGAGCAACATCTGGATCGGCGCGAACGGCGTTGGCCTTCAGGCGGAAGGGCGGACCAAAGCCGGCACGATGTACGTTCCGTTGTCCGTGCTGCGTGATTACGCGGGCATCGACGGCACGCTGAACGCAGGTTCCATCGCGCTTAAGCCGGCGGCAAGCCCGGGCGTTACCGTGACCGAGAAAACGCTCAAGAGCAGCGCGGCCGGCAAAGACGCGGTCATCAATATCCGGTATCCGGAGCTGGCCGGCAGCGACGCGGGCATCGCGAAGATCAACGCGGCGCTCAAGCAGCATGCCCAGTCGTTCCTGAAGAGCTTCGAAGCCGACATGAAAGAATTCGGCGCGCTGTCCGGCGAGATGCACTACGAAGCGGATGCCAATTACATGATCTCCTACAACAAAAACGGACTGTTCAGCGCCGTGATGCAGGATTACTCGTTCTACGGCGGCGCTCACGGCGGCACGGTTCAGACCGGCTACAACTTCAACCTGAAGACGGGTGCAGAAGTAACGCTGAAGCAGCTGCTCAAAGCGAATCCGAAAGCGTTCGGCGAGCTGGACAAAAAAGTCGCCGCGGCTTTCAAAAAAGCCGGTTCGCTGCTCAGCGAGGACGGCTTCAAGACGATCGGCAGCAAGCCGGGCTTCTACGTCCGCAACGGCGGCTTCACGATCTTCTTCCAGCAGTACGAATACACGCCTTACGCGGCAGGTATTCCGTCCTTCGACTTCACGTTCGCTTCCCTGCTTCCAAAAGGCACCGATCCTTTTGCGGGACTGTAACTTCGCGGGATCTTCATCCAGCATATAGTCCAGCGTAAGAAAAAGATCGGCTTTGAACGTAAAAGTTTTTCCGTTCGGATAATCAAGCCAAATTCGAACACGCAGGCCCGGCCCGGCGGAGCGCGAGACATTCGCGCTTCGCCGGAGCCGGGCTTTTGGTTTGGGTTCGATTGCGTTTGCGTTCGTCCGCATGCGCCGGAGAATTGCACGCCCGCTTATTCGCAAGGTTCGCGGGGTTCGAGCAGCTTGTCCATGAAGCGTTCCGCGCTTCTGGACAAATAGCGGCCCTGCAGCCAGACGAGCCCGACGTCGGCCTGAAGCACGGCATCGCCGAGTTCCAGAACGCGAAAATCTTCCGAGCGGAACGAAGCGAGTACAGAGCGGGGCAGCAGCGAAGCGCCCAGCCCCTGGGCGACAAGCGCGAGGATGACCGCGACGCTGGAACATTCGCAGAAGACGCGGGGCACGGCGCCGCGCGCCGCGAACTCCTGCATGATCCGCTCGTGCATGCCGGTCGTGCGGTCGGTCTTGAGCGTCAGGAGCGGACGCGTCGACAGTTCGTTCAGGCTCAGGCTGCGCCTGCCCGCGTATTCGGTCCAGCCGGCCGGCACGGCGGCGGCCAGTGGATCGGGCGGCAGCGGCGCGATGCCGTAATCGTCGGCGCCCGGCGGCGCCTCGAACGGCAGCCGCGCGACGATCAGCTCGATCCGGCGCTGGCGCAGCAGTTCGGCGAGCTGGAAATGGTCGCCTTCCTGGATATTGAACGTCACGGCGGGATGTTCCCGCCCGAACCGTTCGATCGCGCCCGGCAGCAGCGACACGCACGAGACGACGGCGCCGATCGACAGCGTGCCGCCGATGCCTTCACCAAGCTCCCGAATCTCGAGCAGCGTCTCTTCCAGCTGCACGAGCAGCGCTTCGGAACGTTCGTACAGCCGTCTTCCGGCTTCCGTCGGGATCAGCCTGCGGCCGCTGCGGTCGAACAGCGGCGTGCCGAGTTCTTCTTCGAGCAGCTTCATCTGCCGGCTGAGCGGAGGCTGTTCCATATTCAATTTTTTGGCGGCGGAAGTGATTTGACCGTCCCTGAACACGGCGGAAAAATAGCGCAGTTGGCGAAGATCCATCTTTTTTCTGCTCCTTTCATACTTTTGGGGTATGCAGAACCGACGAAAAGGATATTATTAATATAGGTAAGACGATGATAGGATTCAATATAAAAAGAGGAGCGTGCATCATGCAGGGTGAACTGAAGATTCAAGAGACGACGCAGCGCAAACCGAAACCGGATACCGCCAATCTGTCGTTTGGCGTTTATATGACGGACCATATGTTCACGATGGACTACAAAAAGGGCGAAGGTTGGCACGATGCCAAGATCGTTCCTTACGGACCGATCCCGATGGACCCGGCAGCCAAAGTGTTCCATTACGGGCAGACCATTTTCGAAGGCATGAAAGCCTATATGGGCGAAGACGGCGATATCCGTCTGTTCCGTCCGGAGAAAAACTTCGAGCGCTTCAACCGCTCCTGCCGCCGGATGAGCATTCCGGAGATCGACGAGAGCTTCGTGCTGCAAGCGCTCAAGGAACTGATCAAGCTTGATCGCAGCTGGGTGCCTTCGGCGCCGGGAACGTCGCTGTATATCCGTCCGTTCGCGATCGCGACCGAGAACCATCTCGGCGCGAACCCTTCGCTCAGCTACAAGATGATGATCATTCTGTCGCCGGTCGGAGCCTATTACGCGGAAGGGCTGAACCCGGTCCGTATCCACGTGGAGACGCGCGACGTGCGCGCCGTCGCGGGCGGAGTCGGCGAAGCCAAGACGGCCGGCAACTACGCGGCAAGCATGCAGGCGCAGGAGAATGCCTACGGAGCCGGCTACTCGCAGGTGCTGTGGCTGGACGGCGTACACCGCAAGTACGTGGAAGAAGTCGGCAGCATGAACGTCTTTTTCCGGATCGGAGACCGGATCGTCACGCCTTCGCTCAGCGGAAGCATCCTGAACGGCATCACGCGCGATTCGTCGATCCAAATGCTGCGCGATTTCGGCTTCGAAGTGGAAGAGCGTCCGGTCACGATCGACGAACTGAGCGCTTTCGCCGAAGACGGCACGCTGCTTGAAGCGTTCGGCACCGGCACGGCGGCCGTCGTGTCGCCGATCGGCGAGATCGGCTGGAACGGCAAAACGTTCAAAATCGGCGGCGGAGAGACGGGCGAATGGACGCGCCGTCTGTACGACGAGCTGACTGCGCTGCAGCGCGGCGATATCGAAGACCGTTTTGGCTGGACCGAAGTCATCTGCAGCGCGGAAACGACGCAAGGTTGACATTTTCCTGTAATGTAACTAGAATAGTTTCACCCAAACACATCCCGGAAGCGCCGGAGGGAGGCATGCAAAGTGAATATCAGCACCAAATTCCCCGTGGCCGTGCATACGTTGATTTTGCTTAGCGTTTCGGAGCCGGGCACGGCGACTTCCGAATTTATCGCGGGCAGCGTGAACACGAATCCCGTCGTGATTCGGCGCATCACCGGCATGCTCGGCCGCGCCGGCTTGGTCGAAGCGAGAGCGGGCATCGCCGGAGCGCGCCTGCAGAAGCCGCTTGCGGACATTACGCTGTTCGAAGTGTACCGCGCGGTCGGAGCCGTCGGCGAAGGCGGATTGTTCGCTCTGCACGAGAGCCCGAACCCGAACTGCGAAGTCGGCCGCAATATCCAGGCCGCCATGAACCCGATTCTGCTTGCCGCCCAACAGGCGATGGAGCAGGTGCTGCGCGACACGAGCGTCGCCGACGTAGCCGGCGACATCGCGCAGCTCGACGGGCTGACGCTGCCCGAGTTCTCGCAGGCCGGCCGCTAGGCCGCCGCAAGCGAAGCCCCGGGCACATTCGCCCGGGACCGGCCGGCCGCATCGCAAAAGCCCCGTTCTCCATCTTGATGGAGAACGGGGCTTTTTGCTCGGCCTGCTCGGCCTGCTCGGCCTGCTCGGCCTGCTCGGCCTGCTCGGCCTGCTCGGCCTGCTCGGCCTGCTCGGCCTGCTCGGCCTGCGCCGCGAAGCCCGCCTTTAGAAAGGCTGCGCGCGCATCGGCAGCGTCGGGGCCAGCCACACTTCGCCGTGGCCGCGGAACGTCTGGAGCATGCCTTCGCCGGACGAAGCCGAGCCCATCAGCGACTTGGTCGAACGCTCGATAGAGAATTCGATCGTGCTGCTGCGCAGCACCGCGAACGTTCCGTCGACTTTGAGCGTCTCGCCTTTGAGTTCGTAGCGGACGAGTTCGTATTCCGGTACCGGCAGTTCCAGCACGACATAGCTGCTGTCCGTCGCCGTGATCTTCGTCTGGAACAGCCCTTCGCCGCCGAACAGCGCCGTCGAGGCGTTACCCTGCTTGGCAACGCCGACTTTGACCGTGTTTTCCGCGCAGTAGAACAGGCCGTCGTCCACGATAATCTCTTCGCCCGGCGCAAGCTCGATCAGCGTGAAGTCTTTGCGTTTGGGCTCCAGATAGATTTCGCCCGTGCCGCGGTAGACCGGCTTGCTCGCGGTCTCGCCCGTCACGGCGCTGCCGACGAACTTCTTGGCGAAGCCGCCCACGCCGCCGGAGCGGTTCTCCATCTCGATATTGCCGAACATGAACTGGAGCGCGCCCGCTTCGAGAATGGCCGAAGAATCGTCGAGCAGGATGCGCACCTGCTGCCAGCCGAACCGTTCCGAATCGTGATGGTTTACGGATTTGGCCAGTTCGGCGTTATAATTTTCCGGCAGGCCGCCGGCCTGAATGACTTCGATGATCATATTTTCTCTGCGGAGCGAACTGAAGACGCGAAAATCGTTATGGCGAAATTGCATGGGCGTTGTCCTCCTCGAATGTACGTGCGAATGGTTATGTATCTGCACCTATTACGCAAAGCGGACGGGACGGTTGCGAAATGCGCGTCCAATGAACGCAAATGAACGACAATGACCGATACAGGCACGGTGATGTGATGACCGTAACTGAGCGCGAATCTACCCCGATAAGCGCGAATCTACGCAAAACAGCCGTCCGGCTTGGGCCGGACGGCTGTTTTTTCAGACATAATCGGTTTACTTCACGCCGGCTTCGGCAATCGGCTTCTCGATCACTTTGTCGATGATGCCGTATTCGGCTGCCGCGGCAGCTTCCATGAAGTAATCGCGGTCCGTATCTTTTTCGATGCGTTCCAGCGGTTGGCCGGTACGCTCGGACAGGATGCGGTTCAGCTTGTCGCGCAGCGCGAGGATGCGGCGGGCACGGATTTCGATATCCGAAGCCTGACCCTGGGCGCCGCCGAGCGGCTGGTGAATCATGATTTCGCTGTTCGGCAGGGCAAAACGCTTGCCCTTGGCGCCGGCGTTCAACAGGAATGCGCCCATCGAAGCGGCCATGCCGACGCAGATCGTGGAGACGTCTGCCTTGATGAACTGCATCGTATCGAAAATTGCCATGCCGGCCGTGATCGAACCGCCCGGGCTGTTAATGTAGAGGTAAATGTCTTTCTCCGGATCTTCCGCTTCGAGGAACAGGAGCTGTGCGATGATCGCGTTGGCCACGACATCGTTGACTTCGGTGCCGAGGAAGATGATGCGGTCTTTCAGCAGACGGGAGTAAATATCGTACGCTCTCTCGCCGCGGTTGCTTTGTTCAACGACCATAGGAATGTAACCCACAGTGAAAAACCTCCTTGTGAACGGATGGATTCCGCTCTTAGAATTGGAATGGATGCCCAGGCTGGATGAGCTGTCGAACCCTGTGCAAACGAAGGTCCGATAAACGTCTAGCTGGTATTACCCATATGATAAACAATCCCAAACATAAAGTCAAAGAAAGTCAAACTTTATGCAAAAAAAATAGCCGATATCGGCGTCAGAAATGAAAAATACAGTTAAATAATAACGGGCTGTCCCTTAACGGAACATTTCCATACATTCGGATGCTGTAAAAATAATGGCGCGCCCGCCAAGAATCGAACTTGGATCTCAGGCTTCGGAGGCCTACGTCATATCCATTGGACCACGGGCGCACGCTTACAAACAGCAGCAATCATTATTATACTAGGCAGCAAGAGAAATTGCAAGCCCTAAGAAAGTTGTGAAAAAGGGGACAAAAATACCCCTACATCATGCGCTTGCTGCACGCCTTTTCTCCATATCTAGTAGGCCGGCCGGCAGATTGGAAAAGCACAAAATATACGCGGGGCAAAGCTTGCATCGCGGCGTCAAATTGGTTAAACTAGGTGTGGGACATAAAAAGTGTTCCCGGGACAATAATCGTCCATTGGTCCAACATTATACGGGCAGACGAAGTTTGCAGAGGTGGAACGCATGCAGAACATTCTCGAAATTCAGCAGCAGCTGCTTCCCGATCTCATGGAAACTCTCAAGAAACGGTATACGATCCTGCATCAGATTATGCTGACGGGCACGACGGGACGCCGAACGCTGGCCCACTCCCTGCAGATGACCGAACGCGTGCTGAGAGCCGAGACCGATCTGCTGAAAGCGCAGGGCTTGATTGAAACGGACACGGCGGGCATGCGGATCAGCGATGCCGGACAACTCCTTCTTGAGCGTCTGGAACCGGTATTGAAGGAATTGGTGGGATTGTCCAACCTGGAAGAGAAGATTCGCCGTTTCTACGGACTCCAGAAAGTCGTGGTCGTTCCGGGGAACTGCGAAGAATCGCCTCTCTCCAAGCGCGAACTCGGCAAAGCCGGGGCCAAAGCGCTGCTCGGCGTCATGCGGGGCGGAGACGTGGTGGCCGTAACGGGAGGCACGACGCTGGCCGAAATGGCCGAGCAGCTGACCTATCCGGTCAACGGTCCCCTCAAGGGGAGCTGGTTCGTGCCGGCTCGCGGAGGACTGGGCGAGAGCCTGGAAATCCAGGCGAACACGATCGCTTCCAACATGGCCAAGCGCGTGGGCGCCGATTACCGGCTGCTGCACGTACCCGATCTTTTGAGCCGGGAAGCGTACGAATCGCTCGTACACGACCCGAACATCCAGGAAATCGTTCGCGAGATCCGCACGGCCCGCATCATCGTGCACGGGATCGGGAATGCGGTGGATATGGCTAGAAGGCGCAAGCTGGACGAAGCTACCACCGACGGTCTTCGCGACAAGGGAGCGGTAGCCGAATCGTTCGGTTATTACTTCGACGAGAGCGGCAGCGTCGTACATAATATGCTGACGCTCGGACTCAGGCTCGACGATATCAAGGCGGCGGACGTCGTACTTGGCATTGCGGGCGGCAAATCGAAAGCGAAGGCGATCCACGCGGTGCTGAGGTTCGGCCAGGAAGACATTCTGGTCATCGACGAAGCGGCTGCGATGGAGATTGTCCGGGTGCTGGAGAGCGCTTGATGAACTTGTTACTCATGGCGCCGTGTTTTCATCGATATGGAGATACGCGCCTTGAATAAATGAAAACATTTCTTCAAAAACCATTTTCTTAGGAGGAACTGTTCAATGACTGTAAAAGTAGGAATTAACGGATTTGGTCGTATCGGACGTTTGGCTTTCCGCCGTATTCAAGACGTGCAAGGTATCGAGGTTGTCGCAATCAACGACTTGACCGATGCGAAAATGCTCGCACACCTGTTGAAATATGATACAACGCAAGGCAAGTTCAACGGCGAAGTCGAAGTACACGACGGCTTCTTCAAAGTGAACGGCAAAGAAGTAAAGGTTCTGGCGAACCGCAACCCTGAAGAACTTCCTTGGGGAGAGCTCGGCGTTGACATCGTGCTGGAATGCACAGGCTTCTTCACAACCAAAGAAGGCGCTGAGAAGCACATCACGGCTGGCGCCAAAAAAGTCGTCATCTCCGCTCCGGCAACGGGCGACATGAAGACAATCGTTTACAACGTTAACCACGAGATCCTCGACGGTACGGAAACGGTTATCTCCGGTGCATCTTGCACAACGAACTGCCTGGCTCCTATGGCAAAAACGCTGCAAGACCAGTTCGGCGTCGTTCAAGGTCTCATGACTACGATCCACGCTTACACCGGCGACCAAAACACGCTGGACGCTCCGCACCCTAAAGGCGACTTCCGTCGTGCCCGTGCAGCAGCGGAAAACATCATTCCTAACACGACTGGCGCTGCAAAAGCAATCGGTCTGGTTATTCCTGAACTGCAAGGCAAACTTGACGGCGCTGCGCAGCGCGTACCGGTTGCTACAGGTTCCCTCACGGAGCTGGTAACGGTTCTCGAGAAGAGCGTAACGGTTGACGAAGTCAACGCTGCGATGAAAGCTGCAGCCGACCCGGAAACTTACGGTTACACGGAAGACGAAATCGTATCGTCCGACATCAAGGGCATGACTTACGGCTCCCTGTTCGACGCTACGCAAACCCGCGTAATGACAGTTGGCGACAAGCAGCTCGTTAAAACGGTAGCTTGGTACGACAACGAAATGTCCTACACGGCTCAACTCGTTCGCACGCTTGAGTTCTTCGCGAAAAAAGCTCAGTAATTCCGGACATTTTCGCACGGATTACGGCAAGTAAATAGCAATCTTTGGGTACGTTGGCCGTGTTCATGGGAACCCGGTCAATGTGCGACATGCGGATAAAGCGGAAACAGGGTAATTTTGTTTCCGCTTTTTCTAAGTTGCCGCGCTGCGAGAGTCGTATTCCTTGGAATCCTGAATTCTAAATTTGAGGGCATGGGGGATTTAATTTATGAATAAGAAAAGTGTACGTGACGTAGAAGTAAGCGGCAAAGTCGTGTTTGTGCGCGTCGATTTTAACGTTCCGCTCGAAGACGGAAAGATTACGGACGATACGCGTATCCGTGCAACGATTCCGACGATCGAATATTTGACCGAAAAAGGCGCGAAAGTGCTGCTGGCGAGCCATATGGGACGTCCGAAGGGCGAAGTGGTCGAGTCGATGAGACTGACTTCCGCCGCGGAACGCCTGTCCGAGCTGCTGGGCAAACCGGTTGCCAAAACGGACGAGTCGATCGGAGAGACGGTCAAGGCTAAAATCGCCGAGCTCAAAGACGGAGACGTGTTGGTACTTGAAAACGTGCGTTTCCACAAAGGCGAAGAGAAAAACGATCCGGAACTCGCCAAAGAGTTCGCTTCGCTCGCCGATCTGTTCGTAAACGACGCCTTCGGCGCCGCTCACCGCGCACATGCTTCGACAGAAGGCATCGCGCACCACCTGCCGGCCGTTTCCGGCCTGCTGATGGAAAAAGAACTCGACGTGCTCGGCAAAGCGCTGCTGAACCCGGAACGTCCGTTCACGGCGATCGTCGGCGGCTCCAAAGTCAAAGACAAGATCGACGTGATCGACAACCTGCTGAACATCGCCGACAACGTGCTGATCGGCGGCGGCCTGGCGTATACCTTCTTCAAAGCCCAAGGCTATGAAATCGGTCAATCGCTGCTGGACGACAGCAAGTTCGAGGTAGCGCTCGGCTTTATCGAAAAAGCCAAAAAGCTCGGCAAGAACTTCATGCTGCCGGTCGACATCGTGATCTCCGACGACTTCAGCGCTTCGGCCAACACGAAGATTATCAACGTTGAAGAAGGCATCCCTTCCGATTGGGAAGGCATCGACATCGGTCCGAAGACGCGTGCCCTGTACGCGGACGTCATCGCAAAATCCAAACTGGTCGTTTGGAACGGACCGATGGGCGTATTCGAAATCGAGCCTTTCTCCCACGGTACGCGTGCCGTAGGCGAAGCCTGCGCGAACACGGAAGGCTACACGATCATCGGCGGCGGCGACTCCGCTGCGGCTACCGAGAAATTCGGCTTGGCCGAAAAAATGAACCATATCTCCACGGGCGGCGGCGCTTCCCTGGAATTCATGGAAGGCAAAGCCCTCCCGGGTGTTGTCGCTCTCAACGATAAGTAAGATTCCCGTCTCCCAACCAAGAGCCGAGCGGGATCGCTTCAACCGATCCCGCCGCCTTTTCCTACGGAGCAAGTTTTAAAGCGATTTTGAAAAATGATTCAAGCTCGGCTTGCGCGTCAAAGCGCCTCCGGAGCGCTTACGCCGGCTGGAAAGTCTTTTTCAAAGAAGTCACTAAAAGGAGTGGATTATTTCGTGAGAACCCCAATCATCGCCGGTAACTGGAAAATGTTCAAAACCGTATCCGAAACGCTGGCCTTTGCCGAAGCGGTAAAAGGCAGCGCAGTCGTGGAAGGCGTGGAAACCGTCATCTGCGCACCGTTCACCAACCTTCCTGCCCTGACCGAAGCGGTTAAAGGCACCGGAATCAAAGTGGGCGCACAAAACCTTCACTTCGAAGACAACGGCGCATTCACAGGCGAAATCAGCGGCGTTATGCTCAAAGAGCTCGGCGTGGACTACGTCATCATCGGTCACTCGGAACGCCGCCAGTACTTCGGCGAGACCGACGAGATCGTGAACAAAAAAGTCGTGGCGGCTTTCCGCAACGACCTGACTCCGATCGTATGCGTAGGCGAAAAGCTCGAAGAGCGCGAAGCCGACCAAACCAAAGAAGTCTGCAAAGTTCAAACGGTAGGCGCGTTCCAGGGCCTGTCCAAAGAACAAGCGGCTGAAGTGGTTGTAGCATACGAGCCGATCTGGGCGATCGGAACAGGCAAATCGTCGACATCGGCGGACGCGAACGAAGTGACGGCTTACATCCGCACCGTTCTGGCCGACCTGTACGACCAAGCGACAGCCGACGTGATCCGTATCCAATACGGCGGCAGCGTGAAGCCGGAGAACGTAACGGAATACCTGGGCCAAAGCGATATCGACGGAGCACTCGTCGGCGGCGCGAGTCTGCAGCCCGACTCCTTCACGGCCCTGGTTGAGGGGGCGAAGTAATGACAGCTCCAAAACCGGTAGCATTGATCATCATGGACGGCTTCGGTCTGCGCGAAGGCGTGGAAGGCAACGCGGTTGCCCAAGCCAAAAAGCCGAACTACGAGCGCTTTTTGAACAAGTATCCGCACACGACGCTGACGGCATGCGGCGAAGCCGTAGGCCTGCCGGAAGGCCAGATGGGCAACTCCGAAGTCGGCCACCTGAATATCGGCGCGGGCCGCGTCGTATATCAGGATCTGACCCGGATTTCCAAATCGATCCGCGAAGGCGATTTCTTCGAAAACGCGACGCTGGTCGGTGCCGTTCAATCCGCCAAAGACAGCGGCAAAGCGCTGCACGTGCTTGGCCTGCTGTCGGACGGCGGCGTGCACAGCCATATCGAGCATCTGTACGCTACGCTCGAACTGTGCAAAAAACTGGACTTCCATAACGTATACATCCATGCCTTCATGGACGGACGCGACGTCGCTCCGGACAGCGGCAAGAAGTATATGGAACAGCTCGTGGCCAAGATCGCCGAAATCGGCGTAGGCGAAATCGCGACCGTGCAAGGCCGCTATTACGCGATGGACCGCGACAAGAGATGGGAACGCGTCGAACTGGCTTACCGCGCCCTGGTCTACGGAACAGGCGAGATGGCCGACAGCGCGCTGGAAGCGGTGGAGAACTCCTACGCCAAAAGCGTGATGGACGAATTCGTTCTGCCAACCGTAATTGCCAAAAATGGACAGCCGACCGCGAAGATCCAAACGGGCGACTCGATCATCTTCATCAACTTCCGTCCCGACCGCGCGATCCAGCTCTCCGAAGCGCTGACCGCTCCGGGCTTCGCCGGTTTCGATCGCGGAGACGCGCAGCCGGAAACGCTGAGCTTCGTCTCGTTCACGACTTACAGCGTGAACGTGCAGGGCAGCGTGGCTTACTCGCCGAAGAACCTGAACAACACGCTCGGCGAAGTTCTCGTGCAGAACGGCAAATCGCAGCTGCGTATTGCCGAGACCGAGAAATACCCGCACGTGACGTTCTTCTTCAGCGGCGGACGCGACGTGGAACTGGAAGGCGAAACGCGCATCCTTATCAACTCGCCGAAGGTTGCCACTTACGACCTTCAGCCCGAGATGAGCGCACGCGAAGTGGCCGACGCCTGCATCGCCGAGATCGAAGCGGAGAGACAGGACTGCATTATTCTGAACTTCGCCAATCCGGACATGGTCGGACACTCCGGCATGATGGAGCCGACGATCAAAGCGGTCGAGACGACCGACGAATGCGTAGGCCGCGTCGTGGACGCGATCCTCGCCAAAGGCGGAGTCGCGCTGATCACGGCCGACCACGGCAATGCCGAGACCGAGATCGACGAATTCGGACGCCCTCAGACGGCGCACACGACCAACCCGGTTCCGTTCATCGTAACCAGCGAAGAAGTGACGCTGCGCGAAGGCGGCATCCTGGCCGACATCGCGCCGACGATTCTCGACCTGATGCAGGTCGTTCAACCGGCGGACATGACCGGACAATCCGTCATTTCCGCACGCAAAACTTCTCATTAAGCCTCGAATGTGGCATAGTTAACTTATAAAACCGAACTCAAAGGAGATTACTTAAAATGACGATTATTTCTGACGTTTATGCACGCGAAGTCCTTGACTCCCGCGGTAACCCTACTGTTGAAGTTGAAGTGTACCTGGAATCCGGCGCAATCGGCCGCGCAATCGTACCTTCCGGCGCTTCGACCGGCGTTCACGAAGCGGTAGAGCTTCGCGACGGCGACAAAAGCCGTTACCTGGGCAAAGGCGTAGAAAACGCCGTTAAAAACGTAAACGAAACAATCGCTCCTGAAGTCATCGGCATGGACGCTCTTGACCAACTGGGCATCGACAAAGCGATGATCGCTTTGGACGGAACGCCAAACAAAGGCAAACTGGGCGCTAACGCGATCCTGGCCGTTTCGATGGCTGTTGCCCGCGCTGCGGCCGACGCTCTCGACCTGCCGCTGTACGTCTACCTCGGCGGATTCAACGCCAAGCAGCTTCCGGTTCCTATGATGAACATCGTTAACGGCGGCGAGCATGCCGACAACAACGTTGACGTACAAGAGTTCATGGTTCTGCCGGTAGGCGCGCCTACATTCAAAGAAGCTCTGCGCATGGGCGCAGAAATCTTCCACAACCTCAAATCCGTACTGAGCAGCAAAGGCTTGGCAACGGCTGTAGGCGACGAAGGCGGCTTCGCTCCGAACTTCACGTCGAACGAAGAAGCACTGTCGACGATCATCGAAGCGATCGAAAAAGCCGGCTACACGCCGGGTAAAGACGTCTTCCTCGGTATGGACGTGGCTTCGACCGAGTTCTACAAAGACGGTCAATACGTACTCGCGGGCGAAGGCAAATCGTACTCTTCCGCAGAATTCGTTGACCTGCTCGCTTCGTGGGTCGACAAGTACCCGATCATCACAATCGAAGACGGCTGCTCCGAAGACGACTGGGAAGGTTGGAAACTGCTCACCGAGAAACTGGGCGACAAGATCCAACTGGTCGGCGACGATCTGTTCGTAACGAACACCGAGCGTCTGGGCCGCGGTATCGAAGAAAACATCGGTAACTCGATCCTGATCAAAGTTAACCAAATCGGTACGCTGACCGAGACTTTCGACGCGATCGAAATGGCAAAACGCGCAGGCTACACGGCTGTAATCTCGCACCGTTCGGGCGAATCCGAAGACAGCACGATCGCGGACATCGCCGTTGCGACAAACGCCGGTCAGATCAAAACGGGTGCACCTTCCCGTACGGACCGCGTTGCCAAGTACAACCAACTGCTTCGCATCGAAGACCAACTGGGCGAACTGGCTCAATACAACGGCCTGAAATCGTTCTACAACCTCGACCTCACGAAATTCCAATAAGATTTTCGGCCGACCGGCCGAAATCGATCTGCTGGACCGCTGACGGCTTCGATCCCGGGACGCCGGGATCGAAAGACGCAGCACAAAAAAGAGACGCCGGACGCGGCGTCTCTTTTTTGTTGTTCGCTCTCGTATAGCAAAAGCCCGGCCGACAGGGAATCTGTCGGCCGGGCTTTTCGGATTCACTGCCGTTTGTAAAGGAGAGGCGAAGAATCAATCTCCGCCCAACGTCGGCTCAAGCTTCGAACCGGCCTGTTTGCCGTGTCCTTCCGGACGGCGGGAAGACGGTTTGCGGTACAGCGTGTAGATGGCCACGAAGAAGGCCAGTACGACGATGCCGCCGCCGATCCACGCATTGAACGTCACGGCCGGCGTGTTGTCGATCACGACGCCGCCGATCGCCGAGCCGGCTGCGATGCCGAGCTGCAGGGCGGAGAAGTTGAAGCTCTGCTGGATCTCGGACGTCTCCGGTGCGGCGTCGATCAGGTAGCTCTGCTGCGCCGGCGAGAGTGCCCAGCTCAGCGCGCCCCAGACGAAGACGAGGATCGCGAACAGCGGCACGAACGAAGCCGAGAACGGCAGCAGGAACATGGTGAGCGCAAAAGCGCCGACGACGATCATGATGCTTCTTCTGGCGCCGAGGCTGTCGGACATGAATCCGCCGATCATGCCGCCGGCTACGGCCGCGAGGCCGAAGAAGAAGTAGACGATGCTGATCCACGAAGCGCCGAGGTGCATGACGTTCTCAAGGAACGGCGTGAAGTAGGCATACAGCGTGTAATGGCCGGCCAGCATGAGCGCCGTTACGAGATGGGCGCCGACGACGCGGAAGCTTTTGAGCGAAGCCAGCTGCGTTCGGAGCGGGATCGCCTGCTGTGGAGCGACAGGTTCCATGAACTTGTAGACGACGAACATGGCCAGCAGCGCGAAGATCGCGATGAACAGGAACAGAATGCGCCAGCCGAACTGGTCGGCGGCCAGAACGCCGAGCGGAACGCCCAGCACGATCGACGAGCTGATGCCCATCGAGATAATGCCGATGACGCGCGCGCGGTGGCTTTCCGGCACGACTTTGACGGCCAGCGTCAGCGACAGCGTCGTGATCAGCGAGCCGCTCGCCGCCGTGACGAAGCGCGAGATCAGCAGCACGCCGAAGTTCGGGCTCCAGTAAGCGAGCAGACTGCCGAGGATAAACACGACGAGCGACCACAGGTACAGCTTGCGGCGTTCGAAGCGGGCGGTGAACGCCAGCAGCGTCGGCCCCGATACGGCGTAGACGAGCGCGTACGCGGTAATCAGCTGGCCCGCCGTGCTGACGGACACGCCCAGATCGCCGGCGATCAGCGGCAGGACGCCGCCAATGATAAGTTCGACGAGGCCTACGGTAAACGCGGCGATCGTCAGAACGAGAACTTTCAGATTCATGTTGATTCGGGTCTCCTTTTTTCCTTGAAAGTGCGGCGCGAAAGGAGTGCGGAAGTGTGCGAAAACGCAAAAACTCCCGACTGCAAAGGCGCCTTCGGCGCGACTTTGTAGTCGGGAGATATGGTTCCCGGTAGATACCCTCAAACCGTCTTATTGAGGTTATACAATGTCAACTCGTCTTACTCTAAAGGATCGGACGCGAAAGATCAAGAGGGAAGTTCCGGAATTTGCAAAAATTTGGCCTTCGGCTGCGCGGCGTTTATGATAAGGGAAAATAAACCCCGGCGAGCCGATCGCGGCAGGCCGGATCAACCGCGCCGACGGTTCGGCGCAGGCGGGAGGACCGGCCGAAATGACGACATACGCAGGCATCGACGCGGGAGGCACGCTGATCAAGATCGCTTATGTGGACGAGGATTCAGAGCGGGAGACGACTGCGCAGCGGCAGGCGCCGACAGCCTGGCAGGAAGGGGCGGAAGCTTCCGCCCCTTCGCCGAAGCTGCTGAAGTTCCCGACTTCGCGTATCGAAGAGGCGGCCACCTGGATCGCGGCGCATCTGCCACCTGGATCGCGGCGCATCTGCCGCCCGGCACGCGGATCGGCTGTACCGGCGGGCAGGCGGAGAGGCTGCGCCGCCTGCTGCCGAAGCATGCGAACTTCGCGGATGTGCCGGAATTCGAAGCAACGGCCGAAGGCGCCGTCCGGATTCTGGAGGCAGAGAGCCGCGGCTCCGGCGGCCGGGCTTCCGGCGGCGCGGCAGGCGAAGGCGCCTCGTCCGGCGCAGCAGCGCCGGACAGCTCTGCCCCCGGTAGCGGGGCCGAACGCTTCGTGCTCGTCAACGTCGGCACCGGGACGTCGTTCTATGTGATTGACGGGGCCGAGCGGCCGAGGCTCGGCGGGATCGGTCTGGGCGGAGGCACGATCGTGGGTCTGACGGGCCTGCTGTGCGGGGTGCGCGATTACGCGGAAATCGCGCGGCTGGCCCCGCTGGGCGACCGGGAGGCGGTCGATCTGACGGTGGGGCAGATCTATGCCCCGGCGCAGCCGCCGATTGCCGGCGACCTGACGGCCGCGAATTTTGCGCGGCCTCTGCCGCCTGAAGGCGGCGCACGGCCGCAGGATTATGCGGCGGCGGTGATCGGCATGGTGGCGGAGATCGTCACGACGGTAGGCGTGCAGCACGCCAAGCTGCACGGAGCGCGCCGGGTCGTGTACGTCGGCTCGTCGTACGAGCACAACGCGCTGCTGCGCGAGCTGACCGTGCGGTTTACGGCGATGCTCGGCTCCGAGGCCGTCATCCCCGAAGCCGGCCCTTACAGCGGCGCGCTGGGCGCCCTGTATGCGGCGATGAACCTGGGCGGATAGGTGTGGCCGCTATCGGGGATTGGTGAGCCCTACAGGAGCGTCCAGCGGGCTTATACGTCTCGCGGGCGAATACGCGCGCGTGCCTATGACCGGCATGCGTGCGGATAAGCGGGAAGCATGAGACAGCCGAATTCTAACGAATCGTCATAACGTTAAATCGGCTTTTAGAGACAATCCCGTATTTTAACGAATTCTCATATCGCTATTTCGTGCGTAGAGGCTGCAAAAGGCGCTTTACGCGCAATTAGCATGATGACGATTCGTTAGATTCGAAAAAAGACTCAAAACGCGCCTATAGCGTGATCAGGATTCGTTAGCCAAGCGCGTCGGCCGCGAGCATAATCCACTGTGGAAGTGGAAGTGGAAGTGGAAGTGGAAGTGGAAGTGGAAGTGGAAGTGGAAATTAGAACCGGAAAAGGAGGCTTTCCGATGAAACCCGTGCAGCCCGCAGATTCGACACATTTGACAAATCCACATCAGCCACCCGCGGCTTCCCGTCCGCCAGCCTCCTCTCACCAAGCCTCCTCTCACCAAGCCTCCGCCCTCCAACTCGCCCTCCAAGAGGCCCACCACGCGGCCGCAAGCATACGCGAGGCGCTGGGAGCCTACGTGACCGGCCTCTACCTGCACGGTTCGCTGGCGATCGGCGGCTTTAATCCGGCGTCGAGCGATATCGATCTGCTGGTCGTCGTGCGAGAACGGCCGGAGTCGGAGCGGCTGTATGCGCTGACGCGCAGTACGCTGGAGACGCACGCCCGTTTTCCGGCCGGCCGCGACCTGGAATTCAGCGTCGTGGAAGAGGATGTTCTCCGTCAATTCAGGCATCCGGCGCCGTGCGTCTATCATTATTCCGGGGCGCACCGCGAACGGTACGCTTCCGATCCGCACTATTTGTGCGCGGACTACGCGGATGACGATCTGGCCGCGCAGGTCACCGTCGCCTACGAGCGCGGCGTCGCTTTGTACGGTCCGCCGCTGCGCGATTCGTATCCGCCGGTGCCGAAGCATGCTTATCTGGAGTCGGTCTGGAGCGACGTACGCGGCGCCGAAGCGGAGATTAAGGACAATCCGGTCTATCTGACGCTTAATTTGTGCCGGGTGCTGATGTTCCTGAAGACCGGGACAGTCGCTTCAAAAAAAGAAGGCGGAGAATGGGCAGCTTCGGCGCTCCCGGAATGGACGGACGTGGTGCGGCCCGCGCTTGAGGCTTACGCAGGAGACGTGCGAAGCGGCCCGGCGGTGCCGGAAGCCCGGCTGACGGCTTTTGCGCGAAGCATGCTGCAGGCGATCGCCGCGCAGGCGGCTTTTCATGGCGTTTCCCTGCGGGGAGGGCTATAATAAGAGGCTGAAGAGACTCGACCGACGAGGCTCCACCAATGAGACCAAATCAACGAAACGGCAGGGGAAGCAGCATGAGCATCGCTTTTTTTGACTCGGGGATCGGAGGGCTGACCGTGATGCGCGAAGCGGCCCGCAGCCTTCCGAACGAGGACTTTATTTTTTTCGCGGATACGCTGCATGTCCCTTACGGGCCGAAGACCAAAGAACAGGTGACAGAATACGTCTGCGAAGCGGCGGAGCGCATTTTGGGCCAAAGCGTCAAAGCGCTCGTCATCGCGTGCAATACGGCGACCAGCGTAGCGGCGACCGAGCTGCGGCGCACCTACGACGTGCCCGTGATCGGGATGGAACCGGCGGTCAAGCCGGCCGTCGAGATGAACGGGGCGAGCGGGCGGCGCGTGCTGGTGCTGGCGACCGAACTGACGCTCAGCCAGGCCAAATACCGGGATCTGGTGTCGCGCGTGGATGATCTGGGGATCGTCGATTCGCTGCCGATGCCGGAACTCGTGGAATACTGCGAAGCGCTGAAGTTTGATCCGGCCGAGCTCGGTCCTTACTTTTTGCGCAAATTCGACCGGTTCGACCTGAGCCGCTACGGCACGCTGGTGCTCGGCTGCACGCATTACCCGTATTATACGGAGCTGCTGGAACAGATCCTGCCGCCGCACATCCGGGTCATCGACGGAAGCGCCGGCACGGTGCGGAGAGTGGCGCGCGTTCTCGAAGAGCGCGGGCTGGCCGGCGGCGGAAGCGGGCGCGTGCGGTTCATGAACTCTGCGGACGATCCGGCCTATCAGGCCAAGCTTGAGCGCGCTTGGGGGATTCTGAACGGCGTGACGCTTTGAGTTTTGAATAGGAAAAGAACCCGAAAAAACCGGCAAAAAGCTCCCGCCGCGTACGGTCGGAGCCTTCACGGAAGCTGCGTGGACGTGCGATCCGCCTTTCCGATCTTCGAAGCCTGCGACTCGTCTCAGGCTTTTTTCTCGCGCCCGCACAGGGCAAATCCCGCTCCGAACGAACGTCCCGCAAGGCCGGGCAGGTTGCTCAAAACGACTTCGTTTCCACATATGAAAACGGTAACAAAATCCGCTTTTCGACCTAAACGGCCCATCAAGCTCCGGCAAAGTGCCGCAGGCTGCTTTTTCAGCCGCATTTTCAGAGCTAAATCGAGCAAACGGGAGGTTTTCCGCGAAAAGGAAAGATCCGGCTTCGTGGGAGATTCCAATGTCAGCTTTTAACGCCCAAACCCGCAAAAAACGCTCAGGTTCATCCTTTACACGAGGTGTCAGAAGGGGTTAAGATACGGTTCATAAAAGCTGCATATGACCGCGCGAGGCGCAGGGGAAATGCCGCTTCTTCCCGGACTTTCGAAGCTTGGCACATCGAACGTTCCGGCATGCCGCCCACTTTTCGGAAAGGATGATGAGATTCGTCACTCGAACACGAAGACCCAGATTAGACTGCTGAATTTTTCGATAAAAACGGGGGAACCGATCGAGACGCCGCACAGGCGCTCATGGGGTGAAGCCTGACGCTCTCCGGTACGCCGGATCTGCGGCAGGCGGGGCGACTCTTGCGTCCCAATCCGTCAGCTAACCTCGTAAGCAGAGCAGGAGAGGTGACCTTTTTCGCATCTTTCGAAAACCAGGCCATTCTCGCACGTCACACCGGAGCCACATCAGCAGAGGAGGAAAAAGCATGTCGGATGCCATGATCATCATGGCCATTCTGGTCCTTACGGCCGTATCCGCGGGATACATTCTCTGGACCGACCGTACGGTCCAAGCCAAAGAGCAGCGCCGTTAAGCGCGAGCTTGTCAGGGCCGTACGTCCCCATACCGTCAAATGAACCGAAGCCGCGCCGCGGGAGATCCAGCCGCCGCGCGGCTTCTTAACGTCCGCTTGCAGGGATCGCCCATTCTTTTCCGCATCCGGTCTGCCCTTGGTCGATTGTCAAATACCGAGAACTATGGTAGACTGAAAATGCTGTTTTCCATTTTAGAAACTCTGATTCAATCGATACAGGATACGCGGCTTACGCTTAGGAGGTTAAACGACATGGAAATCTTTCTGAAGGTAGTTCTCTTGATCTTTGCTGTCGGTGTGATCACGGTCGTACTGCTGCAAAAAGGCAAAAGCGCAGGCTTGGCCGGCGCAATTTCCGGCGGTGCGGAGCATCTGTTCGGCAAAAGCAAAGCTCGCGGCATGGACTTGGTGCTTGAGCGCACGACCGTCGTACTGGGTGCCGGATTCGTAATCATGGCGTTGTTGACTACGGCTCTGACCAACTAACCCGGCGATCGGGGCGGTTGGACTGCCCGGGAAGCCTTCGTTGATCCTTGGATTCAAGGGAGACGAGGGCTTTTTTTTGTATATATTCAAATAAATGCGCACGAAAAAGCAAGCAAGGATTAAGCATGCGCCAGCGCGGGTACTTTTAACGTATAATAGAGAATGTAGAAGAAAAAATCGAGCATTCGCGATCTGCAGCCGATCGGGCGGTCTGTAGGCAGCCGGAGCCATTTTGAGGTGATAACCATGATAACGGAAGATATGCTGCTGGGCTTTATGCGCGAGAGCGCCTACAAGCCGATGACGCACCAGGAACTGGAGCAACATTTCGGCATCGACGATGCGGAACAGTTTCGGGAGTTTATGAACATGCTCAACGGACTTGAAGAAGAAGGCAAGATCGTACTGACGCGTACCCAGTGCTATGGCGTACCGGAACGTATGGATTTGCTGCGCGGACGTTTGCAAACGCATGCCAAGGGCTTCGGTTTCCTGATTCCCGAGGATCGCGAACACGCGGACGTATACATTAACGCGAACGACATGCTGAGCGCGATGAACGGCGATACGGTGCTGATTCGCATCGCGTCGCGCCGTTCTTCGAACGGACGCATGGAAGGCGAAGTGGTGCGGGTCGTCAAGCGCGCCGTGACGCAGATCGTCGGCACGTACCAGGACGAGGAATCGTTCGGCTTCGTGCTTCCGGACGACAAGCGCATCACGCGCGACATCTTTATCCCGGCCGGACGGTCCGGAAGCGCGCTGAACGGCCAGAAGGTCGTCGTGAGCATTATCGCCTACCCGGAAGGCCGCGCGGCGGCCCAGGGCGAAGTTATCGAAGTGCTGGGCTATAACAGCGACCCGGGCGTCGACATCCTGTCGATCATCCGCAAGCACCAGCTGCCGGAGTCTTTCCCGGACGAAGTGCTCGAAGAAGCGCAGCAGGCGCCGGAGACGATCTCCGACGAAGAGATCAACAGCCAGGGCCGGCGCGACCTGCGCGGCAAGCAGATTGTCACGATCGACGGCGAAGACGCCAAAGACCTGGACGACGCGGTCAACGTGGAACGCCTCGAGAACGGCAACTACGTGCTCGGCGTGCATATCGCGGACGTCGGCTATTATGTCAAAGAAAACTCCCAGCTCGATCAGGAAGCGTATAACCGGGGCAGCAGCGTGTATTTGGTGGACCGGGTCATTCCGATGCTGCCGCCGCGCCTGTCCAACGGCATCTGCAGCCTGAATCCGCGCGTGGACCGTCTGACGCTGTCGTGCGAGATGGAATTCGACGCGTCGATGAAGCTCGTTCGCTACGATATTTTCAAAAGCGTGATCAAGACGGTCGAGCGCATGACGTACAAAAACGTGCGCCGCATGCTCGAAGAAGAAGATCCGGAACTGCAGGAGCGTTACGGCTATCTGGCCGACACGTTCCGCACGATGCAGGAGCTGGCGCTCAAGCTGAACGGACGCCGCATGAAGCGCGGCGCGGTCGATTTCGACTTCGAAGAAGCCAAAGTGCTGCTCGACGACCAGGGCAAAGCGATCGACATCGTGACGCGCGAGCGCTCGATTGCCGAACGCATCATCGAAGAGTTCATGCTGGCGGCGAACGAGACGGTGGCGGAGCATTTCAGCAAAGCCAAAGTTCCGTTCCTGTACCGCATCCACGAAGACCCGGATCAGGAGCGTCTGGAATTGTTCGCGGCCTTCGCCGCCAATCTGGGCTATCAGGTCAAAGGCACGCGCGGAGGCACCATCCAGCCGAGCGAGCTGCAATCGCTGCTGGAAGAAGTGCAGGATACGCCGGAGCAAAAAGCGATCAGCACGCTGCTGCTGCGCTCGATGAAGCAGGCGAAGTACGATTCGGCCAATCTCGGCCACTTCGGCCTGGCGGCCGAATATTATACGCACTTCACGTCGCCGATCCGCCGCTATCCCGATTTGGTCATCCACCGGGTGATCGGGGAAGTGCTGGACCACGGCGGCAAGCTGTCGCAGTCGCGCGAGGAATACCTCAATATCCGCATGCCGGACATCGCGCAGCAGTCGTCGATTCGCGAGCGCGTGGCGGTCGATGCGGAGCGCGATACGGCCCAACTCAAAAAAGCCGAATTCATGCTGGACAAAGTCGGCGAGACGTTCGAAGGCGTGATCGGCAGCGTGACGAGCTTCGGTCTGTTCGTGGAGCTTGAGAACACGATCGAAGGCCTGATCCATATCAGCAACCTGACCGACGATTATTACCATTACGACGAGTCCCGCCTGACGCTGGTCGGCGAGCGCACGTCGCGCATCTTCCGCATCGGCGATCTGGTCGAGATCCGCGTGTCCAAGGTCAGCATGGAAGAGCATACGATCGATTTCGAGCTGGTGGATATGAAAAAGAGCGCGTTCCGCGGCGGCCGTGGAGGCCGCGGCGAAGGTGCGCCGAGCGGCGCACCTAGAGGCGGACGCGGCGACAAGACCGGCAAAGATAAAGGCAAAGGCAAGAAAAAAGGCAAAAAGCAGGGCGACGTCTTCCGTCCGAACGGAGCGGCAGCTCCGGCTCCGGCGGCGGGCACCGCACCTGCTGCGGCCGGCAGCGGCACGGCGGAAGCCGGCGCTCATACCAAAAGCAAGCGTACCCGCAAGCGCAAAGGCAAAGGTGGCGGTGCCGCCCTGCCTGAAGGCACGACGGTGATCGCGCCTGCGGCGCAAGCACCGGGCGCGGGCGACGAAGCCGGCGCTCCGGGCGGCGGCAAGCGCAGACGCAAAGGCGGCGGCGTGCCGGAAGGTACCGGCAGCGGCGAAGCCGGCACAGGCGCACAGCCACGCCAAGGCAAAGGCGGCCAGGATGGCGGCTGGACCTTCGGCGGCGTGCCGACCGGAGACGGCGGTACGGGCGCAGGCGCGGGTCAGGGCGCTCCGAGAGGCGAAGCCGGTTCCGAGCCGCGCAAGCCTGCGCGCAAAGGCGGCATTCAGATCGAAGCCGGCCAGGGCGGCGCAGATGCGTACAACGGCTCGCCGGGCGAAGCCGGCGAGCGGGGCAGTCGTCCGCCGGCTTCGGGCGGACGCGGCGGTGCCCGTCCGGGCCGCCCTGACGGCTCGAACGGCGCAGCGGGCAGTTCCGCGGGCGCAGCGAGCGGGGCAGGCGCGCCGGAAGGTGCGCGCGAACCGGGCAAAGGCAAATTTGCCTTCGGTTCCGGCACGGGCGGCTACGGCGGCGAGACGGCTACGTTCTCGCGCAACGGCAACGAACGGCCGAACAAAGGCGGCCGTTCCGGCGGCGGAGGCCGTCCGGGTTCGACAGGCGGCAGCCGTCCGCCGCGCAAAGACAAGTAAAAAGGTTCGGAGCGGCGGCTAGGCCGCATGGAAGGTCATGCAGCGGCGGCGGCTCGAGGATCGATCCGCCGCCGCTGTTGAAGCCCGAGAGCATGTCTTCGGCTGGGCAACCGCGGTTCCGGCCGCTAACGGATTGCATATCCGTTAGCGGCCTTTTTGCGGCATGAACCGCGAGCCAAACGATCTCTCGACCCGTTAACGTATCTTCCTCGATCGCCCGCCGCTCCTTTTCTTGCCTTTTCCAAAGACGGCTTGTTACAATTCGTTATAGAAGCGTTAAATAAAGAAGCAGAGGAGGTGCAAGACATGCCTAAAAATACGGAGCAGGGCAAAGTGCTCGCGCAGAACAAAAAAGCGTCCCACGATTATTTCATCGAGGATACGTATGAAGCGGGACTCGTGCTCACCGGCACGGAGATCAAATCGCTGCGCAAAGCCAAAGCGAATATCGGCGACGCGTTCGCGACAATCCGCGGCGGCGAAGCGTTTGTCCACAACATGCACATCAGCCCGTTCGAGCAGGGCAACCGCAACAACCCGGAAGATCCGACGCGCACGCGCAAGCTGCTGCTGCACAAAGTGCAGATCCGCAAGCTGATCGGTCAGGCCAAGCAGGAAGGCTACACGATCGTGCCGCTCAAAGTCTACGTACGCAACGGCTACGCCAAGCTGCTGATCGGCCTCGGCCGAGGCAAGAAGCAGCACGACAAGCGCGACACGGCCGCCAAGCGCGACGCGCAGCGGGATATCCAGCGGGCGCTCAAATCTCGCCAGCGTTAAGCGGGGGAGGCAGGCGGGCGTTCGACGGTCTGCCGAAGCCGGCGAGGCTGCGCGGCGAACGCGAGACCAGCCGAAAAGCGGCCGAAACGGCATTTTCCGGTTTTACGGTCGAGCGAGCAGGGTAATCTACCTTTACACCACGAAATGTGGTATAATCAAAGTCTGTGGGGAGTGCTTGCACTCCCGCGAACGGTTCTTTCTTTTATGGAGGGAAAGACACCGTGCGAACTTAAGGAACATACGGCTCGTGCCGGAACCTAGCGGTTCCAAGAACACGGCCCTTTAATCCGGAAGTTCCCTTTTACGAAAAATGCGCGCCGGCTTCGATCTTCGAAGGGCGACCTTTTTCCGACCAGGGGGCGTTTATGGATTCGACGGGGGTAGTTCGGGCATGGGTAGCGGGTAGTGGGGACGCGTCCGCTTTATCAACGCTAAAGCCTATTAAATGGCAAACAACAAACCAACTACGCTTTCGCAGCCTAAGAAACTGTGATGCGTGCTCTCGCCCGGCATCGCCTATGTGCCGGGATGAGGGCCCAACCCAATTAGTAGGCTACGCCGTCTAGTCTCCGCCTGGGGGTAGACGGAAGAAGACAATCAGGCTGACCCAACGCAGAGCCGGTTACGGGGCGCTGCTCGGGTGACATCAAAACTGTGACTACACCCGTAGAAGCCTATGCTGCGTTGCCTTCGGACAGGGGTTCGACTCCCCTCGCCTCCATACGTAATGAAATAAAAAATCGCTGACCAGCTAAATCGGTCAGCGATTTTTTAGTTGGACTAAGGATGAATTCATTGAAAAAAGCCTATATCAACTCTACAATGAGCCTATATCAGGATATTCGGAAAGGAACGATCGTGTTGAGTCGAACGGAAGATTATCTACGCAGCCTATTAAATGAGTTAAGAAATTTACCCGGAGAAACAGGTTGGATCGAATTTAAGCATAATAATAAAGATCCAGAAAAGATCGGCGAATATATTTCTGCGCTAAGCAACTCAGCTGCTTTGGAAGGTAAAAGTCATGCCTATATGATTTGGGGCTTAGATGACGATACCCACGATATTGTAGGAACGGATTTCAATCCGCATACTTCAAAAATAGGTAATGAAGAATTAGAGAGCTGGCTGCTTAGATTATTATCTCCTAAAGTGTTGTTTGTATTTTATGAACTTGAACAAGAAGTCGGTAGAACTACAATTCTTGAAATCGAACGCGCAACGGACAAACCGGTACAATTTAAAGGAACGGAATACATTCGAATCGGTTCTTATAAGAAAAATCTCAAAGATTACCCGGATAAGGAAAGAGCGTTATGGAGAGCCTTCGATAAAACTCCTTTTGAGGAACTAGTTGCAGCGGAGCATCTTGAGGAAACGGAGGTTCTACAGAAGCTGGATTACCCTTCCTATTTTCAACTGCTTGATATTCCACTGCCCGAAGAAAGAAAAAGCATTATCGAACAGTTACAGGGTGACCATATGATTATTAGAAATCTAGCTGGAGGATGGAATATTACCAATCTAGGGGCTGTTCTCTTTGCTAGAAAATTATCGGATTTTAACCACTTCAAACGTAAGCCAGTCAGAGTAATTATTTATAAAAATCGAGATAGAACTTCTACTGAAAGAGAGCAGGAAGGGGCTAAAGGTTACGCCTGTGGATTTGAAGGATTGATTGGATTTGTAGATAATATTTTGCCACGTAATGAATTTATCGGTAAGGCTTTACGAACGGAAGTTTCGATGTATCCGGAGCTTGCTGTACGAGAGTTGATTGCCAATGCGATCATTCATCAAGATTTTTCGTTAAGAGGTACAGGACCAATGATCGAAATTTTCTCTGATCGAATGGAAATTACAAATCCGGGAATTCCTCTTGTACAGGCTGAACGTTTTATAGACAGTCCTCCCCGATCCAGAAATGAGGCGCTGGCTTCCTTTATGCGTCGTATCGGAGTATGTGAAGAAAGAGGAAGCGGATTTGATAAAGTCGTTTCGCAAACTGAATTTTATCAACTTCCGGCCCCGGTTGTGGAAGTTACTGAACAGCATACTCGTATTACGCTATTTGCTTATAAGCCTTTTAAGGAGATGGACCGTGAAGAACGTGTACGAGCCTGCTATTTACATGCTTGCCTCAGATATGTAATGCGCGACTTTATGACCAATACAACTTTACGGCAGCGCTTCGGAATGGATGATAAGCAAAATTCTATTGCATCAAGAATAATTAAAGACACGGTAGAAGCTGGGAAAGTTAAGGCCAAAGATCCTGAGACAGCTCCTAGACATATGAAATATGTGCCTTACTGGGCCTGAAAATTTAACTTGCACGTAACTTGCGTGATGCTCTCTTATAGACAGGATTTCAAGCTGAAGAAACTACAAAACCTTATTATGACGCCTTTTCCTAGGGTTCCATGTAAAAAATCTAACTTGCGCTTAACTTCTTAACTTTCGGATAGGGATTTGACCACTCGTTTCCATTGTTTGATCTAAAGAGATACCCTTCAAGGGTGTCTCTTTTCTATTTCTTTATTTGTTGAAGTTCTTCAAACGATTATAGGAGTCTAATTACTTGCTTGCTTGCTATTCCTTTACAAATGCGAAGATGGTATAAATAAATCAATAAGGAATAAAGTCTCATAAGAAAAATGAAATGGGTAGGGTATGCATTTTATAAGGCTAAAGCCTTAAAGGAGAAAAATATGAAAAAGAAAATTGGAGCTGCTTTTCTGGCAGTCAGTTTGGCATTAACAGGAACAGTAACGGTATCAGTATCAGAAGTTCAAGCAGCACCGTCTGCCAAAATGCAGGCGGCATATTCGGCTCAAGCCAGCTTTGCCAAGCAGTCTGGACTGGATGCCAAGTCAATCTCCAGTCCCATGTTTTACGATGTGAACAACGATAAGTCGGAGGAGATCATCTTGTCGGCTTCAAGCAAAGACGGGTACGGTCCGTGGATTTCTTACATAGGGATCTACTCGAAGAATGGAACGAAGTTATTGGCCAAGAATGTGGAGTCTGAGTATTTTTATGAAATTAGACGTATCAAAAATAAAACTCACAAAAATATGCTGGCTTTCGTGCATGACGGCGGAAGTGGCGGAGCCTCTGTTTCCGTCAATGTCTTCAAAAATAATACTCTGAAAGAAATTTACCTTACTGATGTCCTAAATACGGATACTGCAAAAATTACAGATGATGATAAAGACGGAAATGATGAGATTCAAGGCTATCAGCTCTATAGTTCTATAGAAACGCGTTCTCTTTCCAAAGCAGAAGGGGTTTACGACAAGCTGGTATACAAATGGGACGCAGGCAAAAAGAAATATACAGAAGTTGTATATGGTCAAGACGGAGTAAGAGACAGCCAACGAGCTAAAGTCGGAACAATCAATGCTCAACAAGCTATGAAAATCTTACGGCAGGCGTATTACAAACAGATCAATGTAGCTGCTGAAGGGCTGCCAGGAAGCTTAAGAAAAAATCTTCAATCAGTCTTTACGTATAATTTTTTGTACAAAATTGAAACAGAAGGCATGATAAGCTTTGGAAACGGCAAAGTAGGTCCAATGTATT
This sequence comes from Saccharibacillus sp. WB 17, assembly GCF_008634075.2. Taxonomy (NCBI): domain Bacteria; kingdom Bacillati; phylum Bacillota; class Bacilli; order Caryophanales; family Paenibacillaceae; genus Saccharibacillus; species Saccharibacillus sp. WB 17. The sequence continues at coordinate 58,766 of NZ_VPFK02000042.1, forward strand.
TGAACAGCGACGACTTCTCTTTACTCTTGCCAGCATTTGATGCCAGTAAAAAAGCGACTTTTAAATTATCAGCCAGCAAACAAAGCGCAACCGTTACTCAAAAGCTTATTGTAAATTCTGAAGGTTATGAATATAAGGTAACGTATCAAGCTACACTTTTTAAAACCAAATATGGTTGGAAAGTCGATAGCTTCAAGACATTGGACTACGAATAATAAATAGTCATCTATTTCAGCGGCATAGAAGCATTCCTGGTCTGCCCAGGCTTCTATGCGGCTTTTTCAAATAAGGAAGGAGAAGCCCACCGTGACAACACTCCAAGTAGATTATTCCGTTTTGCACCAACTAGCCCATCGCCTACTCCAATGCACCTTTCCTTTTGACGACAAACAAATTGAAGCCTCTTCGCCAAAGGCGGAAGATTGCGGTCGATGTACGGCTGATTCGAGTAGTCCGGGTTCTTTCACTCCGATCTGTTCGCCAGGGCTATAGCGTTGGATCATAGCTACATTTATTGCAATCACTTCTTGAACGGAAAGGTAGCGAAGAGATCTCATCTGTCTTTAAGTCCAAGAAGGGTTTGATCGTATTCGGTCATGACATCGTTCAAGGTATCCATGAAATCTGCGCTTATTCCTTCGGGAAGCGAAACTTTTACTGCTTTCTTGATCGTGATTTTTCCGGAGGTCGGATCAACGCTGATATTGGCTAAATCGCCTTGCTCCAACCCGATTTGTTTCAATGCTTCAGTCATGCTGATTCCTAGACTGTTACCGAATTTGGTTACTTTGCGTTCAATTTCTAACATTTTAACGACTCGCCTCCTATGCATTTTGTTTGACTGTTGTAACGATTATACGTCCGTCCCACGAAAATTCAATCTATATATCAATCCCCTATAACCAGCCATACCTTCTTCGTCTACGCCAGCCCTCTTGCACCCGTGCTACAATAACCACACATAATCAACCGAGTGCTTTGGCACAAATCACACATCCAAGGAGGCACATCCCCATGACCGATAAATTTCAAATCGTAGGCAGCCTGCTGCGCCCTTCCGATCTGCTCGAATACAAGACGCAGATCGAGCATCGCGACGATATTCAGTACCCGTTCTATCAGGAGTTCGACGGCTACGAGCAGTGCGAAGCGAAAGCGATCGACTCCGTCGTGCAGGACCAGATCCGGCATGACCTTTCGATCATCACGGACGGCGAGTATTCCAAGTCGATGTGGCATCTGGACTTTGTATGGGGCTTCCAGGGGATTGAGCGGTATATCGCGGATCACGGGTACTTTTTCCGCGATACGGACGGCAGTTCCAAATACGAGACGCGCAAAGACATCGGGCTGCGCATCACGGGCGAGCTCGGCGCGAAGAACCACCACTTCCTCAAATCGTTCAAGCAGCTCAAAAACAGTGCCGGCGATCGCGAGACGAAGCTGTGCGTGCCGTCCCCGTCCCATATCTTCGGCGAGCTGTCGTGGTCGGACAATATCGGCGGCACGGACTCCGTGTACAAGGACGCCAAAGAACTCAAAGCCGGTCTCGTCAAAGCGTACAAAGACTTCGTGCAGGACTTCGCGGACGCGGGCGGCGAGATTCTTCAGTTCGACGACTGCCTGTGGGAGCTGTTCGCGGACGATAACCCGAACTCCCCGTACACGGGCGAGAACATCGACCAGGAGCAGGTGCAGGCGCTGGCGGCCGAGTTTATCGACATCAACAACACGGTGATCGACTTCGGGCATGAGCTGGGTCTAAAAATGTGGACGCATAACTGCCGCGGCAACTACGATTCGCGGAACATGGGCGGCGGTTCGTACGTGAAGATCGCGAACCTGTTCCTCAAGCAGCTCAAATACGATCGGTTCTTCCTCGAATGGGACGACGACCGCGCGGGTTCGCTCGAAGCGCTGGAAGTGTTCCGGGACAAGCCGGACACGGAGATCGTTCTCGGCCTTCTGTCTTCCAAGACGAACACGCTCGATGACGAAGAACGCGTGCTGCGCCTGCTGGACGAAGCTTCGAGCATCATCGACAAAGACCGTCTGCTGCTGTCCCACCAATGCGGCTTTGCTTCCTGCGACGGCGGCAACGAGCTGACTCAGGCGGAGCAGTGGGCGAAAATCCATCAGGGCCAGAAAATCGCGCAGCAGTACTGGGAGAGATAAAGCCGCTTTCGGCACAGAGATTCACTTTTTCCGTCTCTCTGAGTGCTGAGGAAGTTACCGTTAACGCTCACAAGATACCGGGGATCAAGCCTATATCAGCAAAACCAGCCTCCAAGCCATGGAGAGCTGGTTTTTGCTTATGGTATAATTAGGCTAACGAACTACAGTCCATATAGACAACGGAGGGATCGGTATGGCGATGAGCCGTGAACAGCTGCAGAAGATTTTGGATCAAGCTTATGTCAATGTTCGTCACAGGGCGAAGCAGTCCGAGGCGTCTATCTATTATATAAAAAATAATGTGCACATTCGTGAAGATGCGAAGGGTCATAAATTTGAAATCTTGTTCGATTCCGAAGGGAACCGGCAGGAGAGAAAATATGTCGAATGAATTAGGGCCTGTCATGACCGTATTCGCTGGAACCAATGGAGCGGGTAAAAGTACAATCAGCTTGCAAATGCAAGAATGGATCGGCGAGGTCGTAGATCCCGATCAAATTGCTATGCGTCTCAACCCTAATGATCCGCGAAGTGCCGATTTAACGGCAGGAAAAGAAGCGATTAGAAGAATTCGGGCTTTAATTGCAGCCAAGCAAAATTTTACTGTCGAAACTACATTATCCGGCACCTTTTTTTTGAAAAATATGCAGTTGGCCAAAGCGCGGGGTTATAAAGTTGTATTGTATTATATCGGCCTTCGAAATGTCGAACTGCATATTAACCGAGTAGCTTCACGGGTCGAACAAGGAGGCCATTGGATCGCGGAGAAAGACATTCGTTGGCGATATGGGCACTCTTTGCAGAATTTAAAGCCAGCTATAGAAACCGCAGATCGTGTCATTTTAATGGATAATACATATGTCCCGGAAGTTATTGCGGAAATCAGACAGAATAAGATGATCTATTGTGTGGATAAAGTACCGGAATGGTCGGAGAACCTTATTAAGCAGTATCGTTAAACGCGCCGTTTCCTGTGTCCGACTTTGATTCCGCCCCTCCCTATCCTTTATAATAAAGGCTTGTTCGATTATGTATCACCGGGCTGGGAGGGACTCATGAACTTTATCCGAAATCAACTGGAAGGCTACGGCATGAGCGAGACGATGATTGTGTACGTATCGAACATCGTCATGGTGCTGTTCATCGCGGCCATTTCCATTATTGCCAATCTGATTACGAAAAAAATCGTGCTGACCGTGATCTCGCGGGTAGTCAGCAAGTATCGGCACAACTGGAGCCAGATCGTGCTGGAGAAAAACGTGCTGCATCGGCTGTCGCATCTCGTGCCGGCGATCATCATTTATTTTTCCGCGTGGTCGTTTCCGATCTATCAGGTCTTGATCGAGCGCTTGGCGGCGGTGTACATGATCGCGGTCACTATTATGGTGATCAATGCGCTGCTGAACGCTTTTGACGAAATTTACCGGTCGTTCGAAGTGTCGAAAGTGCGTCCGATCAAAGGCTATATCCAGGTTATGAAAATCGTGCTGTTCATCATCGGCGGCATTCTGATCGTGGCGGGATTGATCGGGCAGAACCCGTTGATTATCCTCAGCGGTCTCGGCGCGCTGTCGGCGGTGCTGATGCTCGTATTCAAAGACTCCATTCTGGGGTTGGTGGCGGGCATTCAGCTGTCGTCCAACGACATGGTGCGCGTCGGCGACTGGATCGAGATGCCGAATTACAACGCGGACGGCGACGTGGTCGACATTACGCTCAACACGGTCAAAGTCATGAATTTCGACAAAACGATTACGATGATCCCGAGTTACGCGCTGATCTCGGACTCTTTCCGCAACTGGAGAAGCATGCAGCTGTCGGGCGGCCGGCGGATCAAGCGCAGCGTTCAGGTCGATACGACGAGTATCGGGTTTTGTACGGACGAGATGATCGCCGAATTCAAAAAGATCCATTACCTGTCCGATTACGTCACGAGCCGGCTGCAGGAGATCGAAGATTACAACCGCGAACACCGGATCGACCGGGGCAGCAAAGTCAACGGACGCAGCCTCACCAACGTCGGCGTGTTCCGCGAGTATATCCATCAGTATTTGCGGCATCATCCGAAGATCCACCAGGAGATGACGCTGATCGTCAGACAGCTGGCGCCGGGCGACAACGGGCTTCCGCTCGAAATCTACGCGTTCAGCAACGATACGGCGTGGGCGGTGTACGAGTCGGTGCAGGCGGACATTTTTGACCATATTTTCGCCGTCGCTCCGATATTCGGCCTGCGTCTGTTCCAGAATCCGACGGGCCATGATATTACGCGTCTGCAAGAACTCGAAGAGCGCCCGGCCGCGGCCGGCACCGAATCGAGGATCGGTTAGAAGATTAACCCAAACGAAGCGAAGGGGCGATTCTCCATGAACGAGTACGAAACGAATGCCGATCAGGTCGAGATTATCCAAGCTTTGCCCGAGCATTTCCCGCAGTTGGCGCAGCTCTGGCTCGATACGTCGCTCGCGGCGCATGCTTTTATCGATTCCGCGCATTGGACGACGAACAAGCAGGCGATGGAAGAGCGGTACCTGCCCGAATCGGACGTCCAGATGTGCCTGGAAAACGGCGAGATCGTCGGTTTTGCGGCCGTGAAGGAGAACCGCCTGGCGGCGCTGTTCATCGACGAATCGCGTCAGGGCCGGGGATACGGACGAAGACTGCTTGATCGGGTAAAAGAAGGCCGGGATACGGTCACGTTGAACGTATACGCGCAAAATGCGCAGGCCGGCGAATTCTACCGCAAGCAGGGCTTCAAGCTTGAACGCGAGCAGGTCGACGCCGCCACGAACGAACGCGAATACGCGATGGTGTGGAATCGGGACTGAATTTTTCCGCTTTGAAGGCGCTCCTTCCCGGAGCGCCTTTTTGCCGTGCAGCCGAATGACCAAGCCGAAAAAACAGGCATGTTGGCAATTTGCCCTGTATGCGTATTCAAAAATGTGTCATATTGAAGAGGTGGGCGGATAGATCCGCTTCCTTAACCGGCTTGACCTACCCCGTATTCAGGAGGAATTTGGTATGACGAATGAAAATAACCCGGCTGTTCTGCAGACGCCGGAGATGATCTCCGCTTTGACCGCGCTGTACGGCGCAGCCAAGCTTGACGAACAAACGGTGCGCTACCAAAAAGTGCTGGACGCGTACGCCGACACCTACGGACCGGAAGCGGTGCGGCTGTTCAGCGCGCCGGGACGGACCGAGATCGGCGGCAACCATACCGACCATAACCACGGCAAAGTGCTGACCGGCAGTATCGATCTCGATACGATCGCCGCGGCGGCGAAGACGGAAGAGAACGTCATCACGCTGCGTTCGGAAGGATACGAGCGGCAGTACGCCATTGATCTGGATCAATTGGAGCCCAATGCTGAAGACGACGGCACAGCGGGCTTGATCCGCGGCATCGTCGCCGGCTTCGCCGAACAGGGCTACCGGACCGGCGGATTCCGCGCCTACGTCTCGAGCAGCGTGTACAGCGCTTCGGGCCTCAGCTCGTCCGCTTCGTTCGAGATGCTGATCTGCACGATCCTCAGCGAGTTCTACAATGAAGGAAGCTTGAACGCGGTGCAGATCGGCAAGATCGGCAAATACGCGGAAAATAAATTTTGGAACAAGCCGTCCGGCCTGCTGGATCAGATCGCCTGCGCGCACGGCGGCCTGATCTCGATCGATTTCGAGAATCCGGACGAGCCGGTGATCGAGCCGGTCACGTACCGGTTCGATCAGGACGGGTATGCGCTCGTGATCGTAAATACCGGCGGCAACCATGCGGACCTGACCGAGGACTACGCAGCCGTTCCGCGGGAGATGTTCGCCGTAGCGGAGCTGCTCGGAACGGAGTTCTGCCGCGGCACGTCGGCGGACGAACTGTACGCGCGCCTGCCGGAAATCCGCGAAAAAGCCGGCGACCGTGCCGTGCTTCGCGCGCTGCACTTTTTTGAAGAAAACGAGCGCGTAGACGGCATGCTGGACGCGCTGCGCCGCGAAGATCTGCAGGCGTTCCTGCCGTTGATTACGGAATCGGGCAATTCGTCGTGGAAATGGCTGCAGAACGTCTATCGTCCCGCAGCGACAAGCGGACAGGAAGTGGCGATCGCGCTGGCGATCACGGAGCGCTATATCAAGCAGCTCGGAGCGGGTGCGTGCCGTGTGCACGGCGGCGGATTCGCGGGCGTGATTCTGGCTGTGCTGCCGCAGGATGCGGTCCAGGCTTATCAAGACCTGATCCAGCGCACGCTGGGCACGGAATCGCTTGAAATCCAGGTTCGCGCGCACGGCGCCGTCTGCCTGGATCGGGTGAAGTAGAATTCAATAAACGCTAAAAAAGAAACGAGCCGCCGAAGAGATTCGGAAGGCTCGTTTTTTACGTTCCGTCTTGTCCGTCGAATTACCGCTGGTCCGCTCGTTTCCACCAAGATATCGTCCCGAACGCACCAAGCTCAAATACCAGGATCAGAATCACATAACTGGCTGTACCCAGCGGAAACAGCGTCAAGCCGCTCATCGACAGATGCAGTGCCGGAATCGACCAGGGCAGATAAGGGCCGAGTGCGGTCGGTCCTGCAGTCAGGGCGACCATCAGCGTGGTGAACGCGTAAGCGATCGGAACCAGATAACCGCGCGAGATGCTGGCCAGCAGCGCGATCGGCGAACAGAGCAGCAGATGAAAAACGGCGATCAGCAGCAGTTCGACGAACTGATGGGTGATAATAGGCCAGGAAAAACCGGGAACGCCGATTAACAAGCCGATCAGCAGCGAGAAAGCGAAGATCGTCAGCGCTGCGACCAGACACCAGAACGCGATGACGACAGCCTTGGCGATCACAAGGGTGGTGCGCGAGACTGGCAGGGCCAGCAGGTCTTTCACGGTCCGGTCCGTATACTCCCTCCCGAAGGTCCAGGCGGTAATCGTCCCGAATCCCATCAGACCGAATACGGAAGCGAACAAGAAGGTCATGCTTCCCAAATGCTCGTTCCAGTCCGCTCCGCCGGAGCGAATGCCGGTCACGAACAACAGGAAGACCAACATCCCCCACAGTACCGGTGAACGGCTCAATTTTCGATTTTCCACGTAAACGGCATTCCCTAATAATCTCATATTGGATATCCTCCCTGCAGCCATTATTCGCTTACCCGCTGTAAAAAATACGATTCAAGGCCTTCTTCTTCAACCGTCAGCCCGGCCAGTGAAAAGTTGGCGTTCACCAGCAGCTTGGCTACCCGTTCCGGCTGCCGGATCGCCTGTTCGTCCGCAATCTCGATGCTGCCTTCAGCCGAGATTTGCGCACGGTAACCGGCTTCCAGCAGCAGTCGATTCGCGGTGTCCCCATGATCCTGAACCTTAACCATCAGCCGTTTACGCCGGAGCTGCTCGAATTCCTGCGAGCTGATCTCTTGAATCAGTGTGCCGCCGTGAATAATGCCGATCCGCGACGCCAGCTTGGACATCTCCTCCAAAATGTGGCTGGAAATAAATACGGTCATCCCTTCCTCCCTGGCCAAGCGGCGCAGAAGTTCGCGAACCTGAACGATGCCTGCCGGGTCGAGCGCATTGGTGGGTTCGTCCAGAATCAGAACGGAGGGGTTATGGATCATGGCTTTGGCCAGGCCAAGCTTCTGGGCATTGCCGAGCGATAGATTTTTGGCTTTGGTATCGGCATAAGGCGTCAGCTGCAATTTTTCTATGACGGACTCGGTCGCGCTTTTTGCCGGCAGACCCCGCAGTCTGGCGATCAGCCGCAGATTGTCGCGTACCGTAAAATTCGGGTATGCATAAGGCGTCTCCACCATGTAGCCGATCTGTCGCCACAGATCGGGCTTGGCTTCGATGATGCTTCGACCGTTGATATAGGCGGCTCCGGAAGTCGGCCGAATCATGCCCAGCAGCATGCGGATCGTCGTCGTTTTTCCGGCTCCGTTCAGACCCAGGAATCCGTAAATTTCTCCCCGGTGCACATTCAGCGATACGTCCTGCAGAACCGAATGGGTGCCGTACCGTTTGGTCAAAGATTCCGTGCGAATGATCTCCTGCATCATCAACTCTCCTTGTTTTCTTATTTCGTTTATCGAACGTTCGTTGAGTCAAATTATCAAAAAAAGAAGCACCGAAGTGCCGCTTACTCGAGGGTCGTTTTGGCCCACAACTGCATGTAGAATTGCGATAATGTACGGGCTTCCTCCTGCTCCATGCGGGTTCCCCTCAACAGCTGCTGGATCACGGTAAACACGATATGCGCCAAAAACTGCGAGGAAGCGAGCGAGAAATCCATGTGCCGAATATCGCCCTGCTCCGCGCGCTGCGACAGATAATCGGACATCGCTTCGAACGGAAGACGGGTGACGCTGTCGAGCGCTTCTTTCTGTTGGTCGCTCAGCAGAGAGCGCTCGCGAAGCAGAATCTGGAAGTAGGCTTGGTCTTCCGTCAATTTCTGCGCCAGCCCGACAATCAGCTCCGTTAATACATGGGACAGAGGCAGATCGGTTTTTGCAAACGTCTTTTGAAAAAACAAAACGATGCCGCCGATCCGTTCTTCCTGCGCCGTTTGCAGCACAGTGGTCAGAATTTCGAATTTGCCGCCGGGAAAATAGTGATACGTCAGGGCATCCGCCATGCCGATTGCTTTATTCAGCTCGCGCATCGATACGGCATGATACCCTTTGCTCGCAAAAAGTTGCTTGGCCGTCTGGAGGATCTGCTGTCTGCGATGTACAGCTTGAAGATCTCGACTTGTCATACGTTTGCCGGGCTGTTTCGATTCCATAACCGTTCCTCATTTCACTAAACGTTCGTTGAACCAATAATAAGCGCGTTTAACGGCAAAGTCAAATCCAAAGCAAAAACAAGCCGGACGTTGAACCGCCGGCTTGTTCATTGGAGTGAATCACAGAGGCTTCGATGCCGCCAACGCCCGGTTCAACTCGCGGAACCGGTCATGGTGCGACGACACGCCGGCCATTTTGCTGGCGTTCGGATCGAGGTACAGCTTGGCGTGGTTGACCGCCAGCACGGCGTCGTTGAATGCACCGGCGATCAGGCGCACCTTCGTGCCGAAGGTGACGAAGTCGCCCGCGCCGAACACGCCCGGAATCGACGTAGCCATGCTGTTGTCGACCGTCACGCCGTAATCCTGCCGCTCCAATCCCCATTCGAGCAGATGTCCGTAATTGCGGCTGAAGCCGTGATTGACGAGAATTTCGTCCGCTTCGATCCGCATTTCGGCGCCGGTCTCGGCATCGGACAGCTCGACGGCATGGATCCGGTCGCCTTCGCCGATCAGGCGGGAGACGTTGAACGGCGTGCGCACTTCGGCGCTTGCATACATACGCGTCACCTGGCGCTCCAGCGCGTCGAACTCGCGGCGCCGGTGGACGACGATGACGTGCGAAGCATAGTCCGCAAGCTCGACGGCCCAATCGACCGCGGAATTGCCGCCGCCGGTCACCAGCACTTTTTTGCCGCGAAAATGTTCCAGATCGGTGATCGTGTAATGCAGATTCGCCAGTTCGTAGCGGTCGGCGCCTTCGACGGCAAGCTTCTGGATCTGCGTGATGCCGCGTCCGGCGCACATCAGGAGCGTGCGCGTGAGATGCAGCTCGCCCGTATCGGAAGTCAGCATTAGCACGCCGTCTTCCCGCCGCTGCAGGCCGCGAATCTCCTGTCCGAACACGATCGTCGGATCGAAAGTCCGCGCCTGCCGCTCCAGATCGAGAATCAGCTGCTCGCAGCGGATCGGGTTGACCCCGCCCACGTCCCAGATCATCTTTTCCGGGTACATGCGCATGAATCCGCCGAGCTCGTGCTTGGCCTCGATCAGCTTGGTGCGCATCTCGCGCATGCCGGCATAGAAAGAAGCGTACATGCCCGCCGGGCCGCCGCCCACGATCGTCAGGTCATAAATATCGGTCATTGCGTTCACTCTCCTATTCGGCCGCGGAAGCATGCCGTCATTGTAGGGCCGTCAGCCGCTTCACCAGTTCGTCCGTGAAGTTGGCGTACCCGATCGGGCCTTCGCCCTGCACCAGATCCTGCGTCGTGACCGGAATGACATGGCCTTCCTTGACCGCGCGCAATCCTTTCCACAGGCTGCTCTTCATGAGCTGGTCGTAAAATTCGGTGCCGTCTTCGCCGTCGACGACCCGCTGCTCCAGCAGGATATAGTCGGGATCGATCTCCGGCAGGAATTCGAGCGAGAACGGGGTGAACCAGTCTTCGGCGCCGGCAATCGCCGGCGGCACGTTCAGGCCGAGATCGTGATACAGCAGCTTGATCGCGCCGCCCCGCTGCTCGTCGTCGCCCAGATAGCGGTACTGCTTGGCTTCGACGCGCAGCACGAGCACGGTCCGGTCGCCGAGCGCCTGCTCCAGCTGCGAAGCCGCTTCGGCAGTCTTCGCGTGGTAGGCGGCCATTTCCGCGTCGCTCTCGCTCTGCTTGTCGAACAGCTGCGCAAGCTTCGGCATCGATTCTTCCATGCCGACGGTCGAATCGAGCGCGACGGTCGGAGCGATCTTGGTCATCTGCTCGTACGTGCTCTCGTCGACCGAGATACCCGGCGCGACGATCAGGTCGGGAGCCAGCGACAGCAGCAGCTCGAAGTTGTGTTCGTACTGCGGATATTCGATGATCTCGACGCCCTGCTCCTGCAAATATTGCGTGCGGTATTCCGGTTCGACGCTGCTCGTGTACAGCACCATATCCGGCGCTTCGCCCATCGAAGCCAGGTATTCGGCGTAGCGCGAACTCGTCACAAGCACGCGCTGCGGATCGGCCGGAATACTCACTTCGCCGTACAGATCCGTATAGGTGCGGGGCGAAGCTTCCTGCGCGGGCTTCGCTGCGGCTCCGTCCGCGGAGACTGTATTGGATGGCGGCGCGGCTGCGTCCGGAGAAGCCGCGTCCGCGGAAGCGGAAGGCGACGCCGGACTTGTATCGGTCGAGCAGGCGGCAAGCGTAACGGCCAGGAACAACGTTCCGAGCAGGGAAATCAAACGTTGGGACATAGGGAATCTCTCCTCGTCTTCTGTGTAATAATGATAATCATTGTCATTTACACAGCATAGCAAAGAGAAGGAGAGGGCTCCATAGTCGAACGTGCGCAAAGAATAGGACGATTGTGCGCGGGCTCAAGACTGCGCATGCGCGCTGCCGGTCAGGCAGGCGACGACGTAAGCGATCAGGGCGGCATGTCCGGTCGTGCCGAGCCCCGCGGTCCACAGCCGCGTATCCGCGTCGTAGACCCGGCCGCGGCGAACGGCGGTCAGCTGCGGCCAGAAGGAGCTGCCGAGCAGGCGCTCCACGTTCTCGTCCGCGGAGCCGGCTTCCGTCCGGCGGTTCTCGACGAACAGGTAATCCGGATCGAGCCTGGCGAGCCGCTCCGGCGCCACCGGATTGAACCAGGCCTGCCCGGCGTCGAGGGCGGCAGGCAGGGACAGACCAAGTTCGCGGTACAGCACGCGCGAAGCGCCGCTCGAATGCGCGCCGAGATAGCGGCAGCCCGTGCGTTCGACGCGCAGCACCATGACGGAGGCGCCCGGTTCGAGCGCTGCGGCGAGTTCCTGCCGGGCCTGCGCGGCTTCGGCGTCCATCTGCCGCAGCCGTTCGGCCGCTGCGGCTTCCCGGCCGAACAGGGACGCGAGCCGCTCGACCGTGCCGACGAGGTCGGGCGAGATCCGCACGAGGGCGGGCGCGAGCGCGCGGAGCCGATGGAGCGTATAGTCGTCCGTCGGCCCGCAGAGCAGCAGTTCCGGCCGGGCTTCGCGGATCGCGTCGATCTGCAGCGAATGCTGCGGGGAGCGGATCACGTGCACGCCGTGCCGCTCGAACCGCTCAAGCTGCGCGGCGGGAACAAGCTCCGGGGTGAGCGCCACGCTGTGGGGCGTCACGCCGAGATCGAGCAGAATCTCGGCGCCGCGGGCGGACGTGACGCAGATGCGGCGGGAAGAGACCGTGCCCGCGTAGTCGCGCGGCGCACAGCGGGCGAATTGTTTGAAGCGGCGGCTGAAGTACGACGCGTCTTCGAAGCCGACCCGCGCCGCGATCTCGCGGGTGGGCAGGCTGGAAGACAGCAGATGTTCCTGCGCGCGGTAGATGCGGTACGCGGACAAATAGTCCAGCGGCGGCTGTCCGGCATAGTCGCGGAATTTGCGCGAGTAATGCCACGGGCTGAGACCCGCGATGTCCGCAAGCGTCTCGCGGGTCAGATTGCGGGCGTAATGCTGCCGGATATGGGCCATCGAGCGGCGCAGCCCTGCTTCGGTGCCGTCTGCGCCCGCGCGGTTCTCCGGCCGGTAGAACGATTCGATCAGCGTCAGCAGCAGCCGCTGCCGGCGGATCGCCTGCCCGGCACTGCCGCCTTGGCCGCGCCGCAGTTCGCCGCTCAGCTCGGCGAGCGTCTCCGCCGGCACGGAAGACAGCTGGAAGCTGTCGCCGGAAGGCAGCTCCCAGAAGCGCGGATGCAGCTCCGGCGCTCCGCCTTCGTCGCCGCGCAGCCCGTACAGGCGCACCGCGATGACCCAGCCTTCGGCGCCTTCCGCCGCGCTCGAAGGCGCTTCGATCCGCACGCCTTCGAGCGCGGCAAGGGCTTCGCCGGAGCGCAGCGTCACGGAGCGGCCTTCGATGCTCCAGGCCATCGCGCCCGTGCCCAGCAGAAACAGGCAGTTCGTATCCAGGTTTCGCGCCTGCGGCGCTTCGGCCAGCCAATCGGACAGCCGCCGGCAGCCGATCCATTGAAACTGCACCGGAACCGATGCTTCGCCGTATTCCAAAAAATTCGTCATGGGACCTTCCTCCTGTCCGGGCTTTAGCCTGCCGCAGCGACGGGCATGTTCCGGCCACGCTGCGGCATTTCGATCTTTTCATCATAAAGGCGCATACGCTCCAGGCCAAGCGCCGATTTTGATCGCCGCGCCCAAAAGTGCTATCGTAGAACGATACGAGAGGAGGGCTTTTTCATGTCAACGCATATTCCGAATATCCGTCTGAACGACGGTCTCGACATCCCCGCGATCGGGCTCGGTACGTACTCGCTGAACGGCTTTTCCGGCGTCGAATCGGTCAAAAGCGGTATCGAAGCCGGTTTCAGGCTGATCGATTCGGCTTTTAACTACGAAAACGAAGGAGCGGTCGGCCGCGCGGTGCGCGAAGCTTCCGTTCCCCGCGAACAGCTGCGCATCTGCTCCAAGCTGCCGGGCCGCCACCACGCGTACGACAAAGCGCTGCGCACGATCGAAGAATCGCTGCTGCGCACCGGGCTCGACTATTTCGACCTCTACATCATCCACTGGCCGAACCCGAAGCAGGGCAAATACGTGGAAGCGTGGCAGGCGCTGATCGAAGCGCGCAAGCGCGGTTACGTCCGTTCGATCGGCGTGAGCAACTTCCTGCCGGAGCATAACGAACGTATCATCCGGGAGACGGGCGTGGCGCCGAGCCTCAATCAGGTCGAGCTGCACCCGTACTTCGAACAGGCGCATCAGCGCGCGGAAGACGCCAAGCACGGCATCGTTACCGAATCGTGGAGCCCGCTCGGCCGCGGCAAAGGCGACGGCGTGCTGGAAGACTCGGCGGTGCGCGCGATCGCGCAGGCGCACGGCAAGACGCCGACGCAGATCGTTCTGCGCTGGCATACGCAGCTGGGCGCCGTTCCGATTCCCAAAGCCGGCTCGCGGGAACACCAGCAGGAGAACCTCGACATTTTCGATTTCGAGCTGAACAAGGAGCAGATGGCCGTCATCTCCGCATTCAGCCAGGGCAACAAGCGGCTGTGGGATCAGGACCCGGCGGAATACGAAGAGTTTTGAACGGAATTTTGGCGTGTCCGCAAACCCTGCTCTCCTCGTGGAGAGTCGGGTTTCTTTGTTGAACGGCCGAGTCTTTTTGCTCTTTTTACCGAGAGGCAGGCCCGGAAGTGTAACCCAATCCCCCGACCCGCCGTATAACCCCTAACGATTTCATACACGACACAAAACCTAAGGGGAATGACCAATGAGTTCGACATCCGTAACTGTAGACCCGGCCGAGCCGATCGATCCGATCGAGCGTCGGGCCAAAGAAGCGTACCGCAGGGCGGAACGGCGCGCGGCGGAATATCTGGAAGAGCTGATCGCGAGCGTACGGGGGAAAACGTACGCGGCGGCGCTGACGGAAGATTTTCGCATGTGGAAAAAGAAGCACGTCCGCCCGTGGCCGGCACGTCTGCTGCGCGGCGGCGGGAGTCCGGACAACCGCGATTACGACCGCTACCTTCACTGGATGGAGACGGCGGGCAAGCTGGACGATTACCTGGAGCGCAGCGTGTCGTATCTGTATATGCGCGATCTCGGCCGGGCGCTGAACGATCCCGATACGCAGCGGCGGGTGCGCCATACGGCGGCCGGACTCAAGCGCTCGCTGCTCAGCGGCGGCGATCCGCAGGAAGGCATGCCGACGGACGGCTTCGACACGGCGGCGCTGTACCGGTGGGGTCAGCAGGAAGGAATCGAAGACGCGGTGATCTGGATGATCGCCAAGATGAAGCGGGTGTCGGAGAACATTCCGGAAGGACTCAGCGCGGAGCACGCCCAGCGCAAGCTGCTCAAGATCATCGCCGGCGTCGTGCTGCATACGCGCGAAGAAATGGACGAGCGGACGCCGAAGGCCGAACGCTCGCGCCGGCTGGACGAAGCGGTGCGGCTCGGCTATTCGTACGGGCTGACGTATCCGTTCGTCGACGACCTGCTCGATTCGACGCTGCTGACGGACGAAGAGAAAGAGCGGTATTCGGACCTGATCCGCGGCGCGCTGCTGAGCGGGGCGGTGCCGAAATGGGATGAGTGGAACCATGCTTTCGAGAGCGACGGCGGACGCAATCTCGACCTGATCCGGTATATCCACAGCGAACTCGGCGAAGCGTTTTTGTATATCAAAAGCCGGCAGGCGGATGGGCTCGGCAGTTTGTTTTTCGAGCAGGCGTACGTCTTTTTCGAAGCGCAGGACACGGATCGGCGAAAAGAGCTGGCGCATGACGGCTACGACAGCCGCCAGCTCTACGTCCCGGTCATCTTGAAGTCGTCCGGTTCGCGCCTCATCGCGCGATCGGTCGGTCAGGAAGGCGAAGACGGGGGATTCGAGCGGCGCACGTTTTTCTACGGCATCTACAACCAGCTCGCCGACGACTTTGCGGACCTGTTCGACGATCTGGAAGCGGGCGCGGTGACGCCGTACACGTATTATTGGAAGCATCGCGGCCAACGTCCCGATCTGCAAAGCCCGTTCGAGATGTATTGGGGCGTTATCGCCTACCTGATCCGCGACGTATACGGCGGCGACGCGTATACGCGCGAAGTGCTGCTGGACCGGGCGATCAACGGACTCAAGCGGGCACGCCAGCGCCTCGGCATCCCCCGCTACGAAGAGCTGATGAACGTGCTGGCTGCCGGCATGCCGGAGCTGAACGCCGTCATTCAGAACATGGTGCGCCGGGCGGAAGACGTCGAGTTTTTCGACAAGCTGCTGCGCGACCGGATGCTGACCGAGATGAAGCGGGACCGCGAAGACCGCGAACGCTTCCGTGCGCTGCTGAGCGAAGTGCGCGCGGAGATCGACGACTCGCTGCCGATCCCGTCCGACTCGAACGTCCCCCATGTCGGCGACTCGCTGATCGACGCGGCCAACTACAGCCTGGCGGGGTCCGGCAAAAGGCTGCGTCCGGTGCTGGCGCATCTCGTGGCGACGGAAGGCTACGGCCTGGAAGCGGCCAAGCTGCGCCCGCTGCTCAAATCGCTGGAATATCTGCATACCGCGTCCCTGATCTTCGACGACCTGCCTTCGCAGGACGACGCGGATACCCGGCGCGGCCGGCAGACGCTGCATACGCGCTACGACGGCGCGACCGCCGAGCTGTCCGGGCTGCTGCTGATCCAGCAGGGCGTGCGCGAACAATCGCGCCTGCAGGGCTTCAAGGCGGAGACGGTGCTTGAGCTGATGCACTATTCGGCGCACAAAGCGGAAGAACTGTGCATGGGCCAGGCGCTGGACCTGAAGTCGCGGGGGCGGAAGCTGACGCTGGAACGGCTGAACGAGATCTGTTTTTACAAAACGGGGGTCGCGTTCGAAGCGTGCCTTATCATGCCGGCGATGCTGGCGAACGCGCCGCAGAATCAGCTCAAGCTGCTGGAGAAGTTCGCGTATCACGCGGGCATCGCGTTCCAGATCCGGGACGACCTGCTCGACGCCGAAGGCGAAGCCTTGCTGCTCGGCAAGCCTGCCGGACAGGACGCCGCCAACGGCAGTTCGACGTTCGTGACCGTACTCGGCCTCGGCGGGGCGAAGCGCGCGATGTGGGATCACTACTGCGACGCCGCGGATGCCGTGCGGGAGCTGCCGGAGAGCCTGCGGTTCCTGAAGCATCTGCTGGATTATTTGGTGCAGCGGGAACGGTAAGGCCGGGCGGGTCTGGACGAGATGGATCGGATAGGAAAAGATTACAAAGAAGCATAGATCAAAAGACATGGAAAAAGCCGTTTGGTCCCGGGACCGGGCGGCTTTTTTTGTGCGTTTTGCCTATTCACCGATACTCGCTGCCGCAAACCCGTTCGAACATTCGCCTTTTTTTGCCGGAAAAAAGGTCCAAATCGGATAAGTCAGGGAAAAAATCGGTTTCCGGGACGAAATTTTTCTATTTTTTGTCGGAAAATAAGGTTTAAGGGCGGAATTGTTCAGAAATTGTATAGTCTTGACCATTATAATGACCAAGCAACTGGATAGACACATTTTATCGGCGGAGGGGACTTGGCAGGGTGAAGGCAGCGGGAGTAGGCAAGAGGGGAATTACGGGAAGAACAGGCAAAAGAACGACAGCCGCATTGCTTGCGCTGTTGTTGGCGGCAGGTCCGGTATGGCCGAACATGCCTCACGCATCGGCGGAGACGCTGGGCGCGACGTCGTTTAACGATATCGACACCTGGAACGGAGACGTCGTGGGAACAGGCGTGCCGACGAGTGCCGAGATGCAGCTCGATTACGACAAAGGCATCGGCAAGCGGATCAGCAACGGATACGTGGACAGCACGACCAAAGCCGCGCTGTATCCGATCGAATCGAAAATCGACGGCGTGGCCCAGGCTCCGCGGGAGAGCGCGTATCTGTTGATGCGGGCGTTCGACGTGGACGAATACGACGGAAGCAGCGGCACGGGAGAATGGGATCGGGTCTACCTGTCCGAAGATCCGGCGCTGCTCCGTCTGGGCAATCCGTATACGGCCTGGCCGACGTCGGGCACTTTCTGGTCCGGCAAAACGGCCGATTACAAAAAAGAATTTCCGCAGCAGACTTACGTCGGCGCGCTTTCGGGCAATAACGAAAAGTGGAACACGACCGTCATGAAGCTGGATGCGTCCAAGATTCAAGCGGACGAACCTTATTATTACGGCGTATCGACGCATCATTACGTCAATGCCGCTTCGAGCGGCTCCACCCCGAACTGGGAAGTTATCGTCGATTGGGCGCAGCTCATCGTCGACGGCGGAGCCAAAGAAAGCGGAGCGATCGACAAAGGCGACATTTCGGTCGAAAAAGGCGGAATCACGGTCGATACGAGCTTCGTACCCAAGCAAAACGGCAACTTCGCGATGGAAGTCAGCGTCGTGAAGCCGGCGGCGAGCAAAACGGAAGTCGACCAGAACCTGGACACGAAAAAGAAACTGTTCAGCGGCGCCGAAGCGAACGTGCCACAGCCGTGGAGCGGCGTGCAGCTGGTCGATCCGAGTATCGATCCGGCCAAAGAGTACGACGTCAACGTCATTTTGTTCGACGATCGGGGCGACGGCAAGGTCGGGGAGAGCTACACCAATCCCGGCAAAGCGCAGCATATTTATACGGTGTCGACGTTCGATCCCAAGCTGCGCGACTTCGCGACCTCGGTCGCGCAGTACGACGCGACGGCGCTCGATCCGAACGAGTTCAAGGAAAATTACCTCAAAATTAACGGAGCCGCGAACGGTGCCCATCTGGACAAAGTTCGTATCGTGACGCTTCCGGATTCTTCCGCGGGACGTCTGGTGCTCCAGAGCGCAAGCGGCGTCACGACCGACATTGCGGCCGGCAGCGAGATTTCGGCCGCCGATCTGCCCAAGCTGAAGTTCGTTCCGGCCGAAGGCGGCTTCGACGGCTCGGCCAGCTTCGAATGGAACGGTTATGACGGCGACGAATATGCCGTCTATCCGGGCAAAGTCATGCTGACGGCCAACCACGCGCCGCGGCTCGACCCGATCCTGATCGAAGCGAACAAAGGCGAGACCGTGCCGCTGCCGCAGTCGATCTTCGACGAAGCTTACAGCGACGGCAAGTCCGGTCCGCCGAGCAAGCTGCGGTTCGATACGCTGCCCGATCCGTCCAAAGGCCGTTTGGTACTGGACGGAGGAAGCAGCAGCGCTCCGATCGACGTGCAGCCCGGCGGCGAGCTTGACGCTTCCGAGCTGTCGGCGCTGAGATTCGTGCCGGCGGAAGGGTTCACCGGCACGGAAGAGTTCCGCTGGAACGGCTACGACGGCACCCAATACGCGCTCAAATCGGGCAGCCTGACGATTCGCGTCAACGCGCCGCCTGCGGCGGGACATGTGGGCAAGTCGGGTTCCGCCGGTGACGCGGTGTCGTTCGGCCGGGACGACTTTTCGTTGACGCCGGCCTACACGGACCCGGAGAACGACAAGTTAACGAAGATTCGGATCACGCTGCCCGAAGATTTCAGCGTCAAGCAGGGCGAACTCTCGTACACCACGGTGACGGGGAATGTGTATCTGCCAAGCGGCGCACGGACCGAAATCGCGGCAGACGAGCTGAACACGCTGCGCTTCATGCCTTCGGCAGGACTGCCGAACGGCGGCACGGCGATCTTCGATTGGGAAGCGTACGACGGCAAGATGTACTCCGAAGTTCCGGGTACGGTCTCGATCGCCTACAGCGGCGTTCCGAGCGGAGACGCGGTAGGCGTCGGCGCGGAAGAAGGCGCGCCTTCCATTCCGGTCACGCTGCGCGGCAGCGATCCGGAAACGGTCACCGGGCTCGTGTACGGCATTGCGAGCCAGCCGCTCAAAGGCACGCTTACGCCGGCTGATCCCGCCGACCCGAACGGTGCGAATTGGACCTACGTGCCGAATCCCGACTTCATCGGCGGCACGGATACGTTCACGTATACCGTAAAAGACGCAGACGGTCAGGAGAGCGCTCCGGCGACCGTGACCGTCCGTATCGATCGGACGCTCGACGGATGGCCGGGCGACAAGGAAAGAGGCGACACCCGTCCCGCGAAAGCGATCCCGGGCCAATCGCTGAAGCTGTCGGCCGTCAGTTCGCTGCTGGCCGAAGGCGTAAACGCGAAGGTGGGCGGCGAGGAAGTGCCG
The DNA here is from genome assembly GCF_008634075.2 of Saccharibacillus sp. WB 17. Lineage (NCBI taxonomy): Bacteria > Bacillati > Bacillota > Bacilli > Caryophanales > Paenibacillaceae > Saccharibacillus > Saccharibacillus sp. WB 17. Next base: position 78,317 of record NZ_VPFK02000042.1, read on the forward strand.
CTGCTGCTGGCCAACGCTTCGACGTTCGCGCAGGACGGCTACAAGCAGTGGGAGAAATCGACGTATCCGCTGGATGCCCGCACCCTCCCCGGCCGCTACTCGGTCGCCTATACGGCTGTCGGGTCGGAAGGCATGATCCTGCCGGCGGAACCGGAAACGCGTCTGGCCGATAACGGATTTGAAGTGTTGGCCGTCGATCTGACGCTGACCGCCGATCCCGCCGCCATCGTCGGCGACGGCACGTCGCGGACCGAATTGACGGCGCTGTTGAAAGACGCGGAAGGCGTCCCTGTCCAGGGCGTGGAAGTGTCGTTCGATTCGGGCGGCATCGGCTCGTTCCCGAACGGCGATCGCGCCGTGACGGGCGCGGACGGCAAAGCGACCCTGACGTACCAATCGGCGAATATTACCGGCGTCGAGGAGCAGTCGTTCCCTGTCAAGGCAACCGTGAACGATCCAGTCCGCGGCTTGTGGGGACAAAAAGAGATCCGCGTCGTCTTCCTGCCCGCATCCGTAAAAGGCGTGCTGACGGAAGGCAAAAACAATACGCCTGTCGTCGGAGCCACTGTCCGTATCACGCTTGACGTGGACGGCAACGGCTCGATCGAGCCGGGCGTCGACTTCGACCGCACGGTGAACACCGACACGCACGGCGCTTACTCGGTGCCGGTTCCGTTCGGCGGACGCGAATACACGCTGACGGTGACCCGCCTGATCGAAGTCGGCGGCGTTCCGACGCCGGTGACGTACGAGCAGAAAGCTCAGGTCGGCATGGCTGGCACGACGGAAGAAGAAGTCTACGAATCGCAAAAAACCGCGGCCGGCATCGTCATGTTCAAACGGCCCGACGGCAGCAGTTCGTTGATCGACAACGCGTTCATCGCGCATACGTCGGTCTACCTGCAGGACGCTTCCGGCCACTATGTGACCGAAAACGGCAGTCCGAAGTCGTTCTCGCTCGGCAAGCAGGGCGTATTCAGCGCTCCGGGCTTGACGATCGGCGATTACAAGCTTGAGATCCGCTACGAGCTTGAACCGGGCAAGGCGATCACGATCGGGACGAGCACCGTCCACGTGCAGGCCAACGGGGAGATGAATATTTCCCAGGAGCTGGTCGATCCGTACGGCACGATTCGCGACGCTTCGACCAAAGCGCTGATCGAAGGGGCCACCGTGACGCTGTATTACGCGGATACCGCCAAAAATCGCGGCAGCGGCGTCGCGCCGAACACCAAAGTCGTTCTGCCGGCCATTCCGGGCTTCGCTCCGAACGACAATGCGAGCCCGGTCCAGCTGAGCGACGTGAACGGCTTCTACGCCTACATGGTCTACCCGGAGACGGATTACTACCTGATCGTCACGCAAAAAGGGTACGATACGTACACAAGCCCGACCCTGTCGGTCGGTCAGGAGATCGTGCGGCACGACCTTGAACTGACGCCGCAGCGCTCCGGCAGCCCGGCCGCGGTCGCGACGACGGAGCCGGTACAGGCGCCGCAGCTTGAACTGAAGCTGACGGTCGACCGCAATCCGGTCGAAGAAGGCGGACAATCGACGATCAAGGTCGATTACAAGAACGTGTCGGGCGTAACGCTCGGCGAAGGCACGATTCGCGTCGCCCTTCCCGCGGGAGCGGAAGTGATCGACGCGGCGGGCGGAACCCGCAACGGCGGTAGCCTGGTATGGACCGTCCGCAATCTGGACGGAGGCAAGTCCGGCAGCTACAATATCGTGCTGAAATGGCCGATGCAGCAGGGGCCGGAAAGCAGCTACCCGGTGACGGGCAGTTTCGCGGCCGGCGCTTCGCAGGCAGGCGTACAGGCGGCGGCGCAGTCCAACGTCAACGTACGCGTTCTGTCGCCGCGCTTCGAAGAACTGCGCCATCAGCGCTACATTCTCGGTTATCCCGACGGCGAGTTCAAGCCGGACCGTTCGCTGACACGCGCCGAACTCGCGGCGATCGTCGCGCGCCTGACCGAAAACGTCAACCTTAACGATCCGATCGGATTCCGCGACGTGCCGACTTCGCATTGGGCGGCCAATTATATCCGCATCGCCGTCAAGCACGACTATTTCGACGGTTTCCGAGACGGCACGTTCAAGCCGGAAAGCCAGGTGACCCGTGCCGAACTGGCCGCCGTCGCCGTCCGTTTCCTCGGACTGGAAGGTTCGGCCGCGAGCGGTTCGACCTTCACGGACACGAAGGGACACTGGGCGTCCTCGGCGATCGAGCGGTTGAGCCAAGACGGCTTCATCGCCGGCTACCCGGACGGATCGTTCCGTCCGAATCAGGTGCTCAAACGTTCCGAAGCGGTAACGCTGATCAACCGCATGCTGTCCCGCGGTCCGCTGACCGGACTGAAGCCGCAGTTCCCCGACATGCCGCAGACGCATTGGGCGTTCGGCGACGTGCAGGAAGCGACGATTTCGCACACCGCGAAACGCGGCGCTTCCGGCGAGATCTGGACGGGAACTTTGGCAGACGACGTGCAGTGAAACCAAACGAAGTCCGCTTCGCGGACAAGAAGAAAAACGGACGCCGATCAAACATCGGCGTCCGTTTTTTTGCGTGCGTAAGGGAAGAGGGTTCTTTTTCATGCGCTTTATTTGCTGTTTTCCGAGGCATAGGGCTCCCCAAGCGCTTCTTCACCTTCAGCGTAATACCATTGTTCGTAAACGGACTCGGCATTTGGCTCGTTGTTCGCGTAAAGCTCGAAGCGGCTGACCGAATCGGAATCTTCGGTGCGCACGGCAATCACGAAATTCGGATGGCCGCTCGAAAAATACTTGGCAATTTTATGGCTTTGAATCACTTCCGTATCGAACCGCTCGCTCATCAAAAATCGTCGGCTGTCTTCGAACAGGCCTGCCTTTTCTTCGTCGTCTATGGAATCTTTTAGCGTATGCGTCATATGGAAAGTCAAAGGGCTAAATGTAAGAGTCGTTTTCTCGATCGCCGGATGATCTGCCTGGATTTCCAGACGGAAATCTTTGACCGGGTCGTCGGATAGGGTGATCGTTTTGGAGCAGCCCGTCGCGATGCCGATCCCTAACAGAATGAATACAAGCATGCCTACTGTTTTCGTCCGAGAAGTTCGCATCGTTCACCGTCCTTATTTGAAGTACATGAAGCCTCCGCCCAACGATTTGAATCTTGTGATGGCTTCGAAGTGCGTTCTGTAATTGATACTTCTGCGATCTCCCCAGGTTGATACAGCGATCCAGCGATTATCGTTCACGTCCCTATAATACTTCGTAATCGTCATCCAATGCCATTCGTAGGGATAATCCGTAAACTTGGAAAGATTCAAAGTAGCGACTGGCGAATTAATTTTTAATCCTGCTTTGATATAAGAGGCGGTATTGTCGAGAGTGAAGGCAGAATTGTCAGCAACACCAGCAAGTTTTACATTTTTGTCTTTGGCATATTTCTCAACGGCGGTAGTAAAGTCGTGTACGGAAGTTTCACCAAACGGGCCCGGATTAATATAGCTGTACATTAAATTCATATGAGTCAGAAAATCATTTTTTGAAGTGGCGACTCCGCTGTACAAGTTGCGGTAAGCTGAAGGATTGCTGATTTTAGCCAAATAAGTAGTAAGATTGGCCGCTGCTACTGGACCGCATCCTCTTTCATTTTTGGTCAGATTGGAAGGATTCCACCAGCCTTGATCGCCACCATAACTGTAATTGCCCGAACCAGTATCTATGGGAACAAACCTTTGCTGGCTGGCTTCTACAGTAAGTGCGTAATCCTCTTTGGTTACGGCTACCGCTGCCATAAGAGACTTTGTGTCGGAAGCCTCATTCAAAATCCGCTGCATTCGCTGCTCGTTTTGCTCGGTTTGAAGTTGTTGCGCCTGACGCTGCAGTTGATCTTTTTGTCCGGTAACGGCTTGGGTGACGTCTTCAACCGATCCGAAGTCGTCTTCCAATTGAAAATATTGTGTTTGCTCTCTTGAACCAGTCTGAATGATATACGTCATTGGGGGAACAAAAACTAGTTTTGAAGAAGAGTCATTGAAGGCAGTGATAGAAGGCGGGTATAGCCGATCACGGATCGATTGTACGACCGAATCATCGATAAAAATATCGTAAGCATCGTAACTGTTACGTAACGCGCCGATCGAGATATAGCCGACTTCCTGTCCGCTCGAAAGAAGCGGCACTATATATGCGATCACATGATCTTCCAGATCGTACAACGGGATTTGATTTTGCGAGGGCGTGAGAATTAATCCTTTCGTTTGCCAGTCGTCTTTAAGGTATCCATTTATATGCATGTCGGCAACCTGAAGTATTTCTTTTGCGGTTAAAAATGGAGCTAATGGAGCTGTCTTCTCTTGTTCATCCATTTCTATGGTTGTCTGATTGAACGGTTCCGCATTCGATACGGGTACGTTCGAACATAAGACAAGCATGGATAAGACTAAACCTGAGGCAGCTTTTTTGAAAAGAACCACATAATCACTTCCTTTTTAACTTTTTTTGTTATTTATATAAAATTAACGATTTAGATGAGTATAAAGTTTATAAAATATTCCACTTTTTTTAAAACCCCACGATAGAATCCCTTTATTCCCTTCGTAGTATACAATGTCGGTACGGATTCGAACGGGGTCGGTACTTGGAACGGAAGGAGGGACGAGCGGGATGGAGCAGAAGTCGGAAGACAGGCAGCAGAAGGAAAAAGAATTGGTCGACCGTATTCGCCGCCGTGACGAGCGGGCGCTGCGCGAGCTGATCGACCTGCACGGCGCGCTGCTGAAAGCGATCGTGTATCGGCATTTGCCCGGCAGTCGGCAGGACCGCGAGGAATGCCTCGACGACGTGCTGCTGGCGATCTGGACCCATATCGGGTCGTTCGACGCGGAGCGCAATACGCTGCGGCAGTGGTCGGCGGCCGTCGCCAAATACAGGGCGATCGACTATCGGCGCAGAGAGCTGCGCGAACGCGGGCGCCGCGCCGGCGGAGAGCTGGACCCGGAGCGGCTGCCCGGGACGGACAGCGATCGCGCGGCGGCGAAGTCGAGCGTGGAAGACGTGCTGGAGCAGCTGCCGGAAGACGAGCGCAGGCTGTTCGAACGCTACTATCTGGAAGGCGTTCCGGCGAGAGAGATTGCGGCGGGACTGAACGTGCGGGAATCGTGGATTCATAACAAGCTGTCGCGCGGCCGGCGGAAGTTGAAAAATAGTTGGATTTCGCGAAACGGGGTGCAGGAGAAATGAGCGTGTACGACGATTTGAACGAATGGAAGCTGGATGCCGCGGATTATGAAGAAGAAGCGTTAAGCGAGGCGGAGCGGAGCGAGTGGGCGCAGCGAATAGGCAGCAGGCTGACGGGCAGCTCGCAATCGACGGGGCGCGCCCGGCAGCCCGGCAGAAACCGAAAAGCGAAAGGGCTGATGTCTGCCGCCGCCGTTCTGCTGCTCGCCGGAGCGGCATGGACGTACAGCCCGCAGGCGCTGGCCGATATGCCCTGGGTAGCGGGACTGATCGAGAATTTCGGCAGCACGTCGGGAGGCGAAGCGGCGGATTACTCGTCGTACAAAACGCGGATCGGACAGACGGCGGAGAACGAATACGGGAAGCTCACGCTGAACGAAGTGCTGTTCGACACGGACCGGCTTCTGATCAGTGCCACGTTCGAGCCGACCGCCCAAGCCGACTTCGATTACCGGACGTTTTTGTCGGCTGCGGTCGCGATCGACGGGCGAGACGACCTTCAACTGACGACGGGCACCCAATCGATCGAAGAAAAGAACGGCACGTATACGATCTACGGCGAAGTGAACCTGAGCGAACTTCCGAATGACGGTCCGATGAATCTGTCCATCATCTACGACGAGATCAGGCACGGTCAGACCTGGCTATCGGACTCGTCGATCATCGAACCGAAGCGGCCGTGGACGTTCGATATTCAAGCTTCGGCCGGAGAACTTGTGTCGGACACGCAGACGATCGAACTGGAACGGAGCATGAAGCTGGCTACAGGCGAAGAGATTCGGGTAGAAAAAGCGATCGTGAGTCCGGTATCGACGCTGCTGTATTATCGCGTGCTTAACGAGAGCGAATTTGCGAATCCCGAGACGCCGCGAATGACCGCTTTTCTTCTGCAGGACGAGCACGGCACGGAGATTCCTTTTATCGAGGCAGGCAGCCGTGAAGCGTCGGGCCGTTCCGGAGAAGGCTGGCATTATGCCCGTTATGCGACCATAGATCCGGCTGCCCATGCGTACACGCTGACGCCGTATCAGCATTTTGACGGTGAACCGCATGCGGTCGGGGAATCTTTTGCGCTGGACAAATAGAACGTTCCTATGAAAAGCCCGCTGTTCCCACAAAATCGTCCACGCAGCACGGAAGGCTGGACGTTCGCAGAGACCTCGCCGCAGCGGCCGGGGTCTTGTGGACGGGGCGGGGTTGTTTGCCGGGTTTCTTTTCACAGATAAAGCTTTGCTTCTTGGGGCGGAATTCTTTATAGTGGAGGGAGATGCGCGGCGTGTTTCCGGCATTTACGAAACTGTTTTCGGAAAGCGCGATCATGCAATCGGAAAACATTCGGCAGCCGACCGGAAAGCGCAGGGAACGTACGCGCACGTGCAGCATTCACACAGAATCGGGAGGGAAAGCTTTGAATAAAGTAATGGGTGCAGGACCTCTAAAAGGCTTCGCGGAATTCAGCAGAACGGTGGCCGCTCAAGGTGCCGTATTGATTCAGAACGAAGGGCAGGCACTGCCGATCCGGGAAAACGAGAACGTGGCGATTTTCGGACGGGTACAGCTCAACTATTACCGCAGCGGTACGGGATCGGGCGGCAGCGTGCATGTGTCGCATACGACGAACCTGCTCGACGGACTGCGGAGCAAGCCTTCCGTCACGGTCAACGAAGAGTTGGCGTCGGTATACACGAAATGGATCGAAGAAAATCCGTTCGATAACGGCGGAGGCGGCTGGGCAGCGGAACCGTGGCACCAGGCGGAAATGCCGTTAAGCGACGAGCTGGTCGCAGGCGCGCGCGCCGCATCGTCCAAAGCGATCGTCGTCATCGGCCGGACGGCCGGCGAAGACCAGGATAACGCCGACGCACCGGGCAGCTACCGCCTGACGCCGGAAGAGCTGGACATGCTGACGCAGGTCACGAACCATTTCGAGCAGACGATCGTCGTGCTCAACGTGTCGAACATCGTGGACATGAGCTGGGTCAAAGACGCGGCACACAAACATCCGATCGCGGCAGTCATCTATGCGTGGCACGGCGGGATGGAAGGCGGCAACGCTATCGCGGACGTGCTGTCCGGCGACGTGACGCCAAGCGGCAAATTGACCGACACCATCGCCTACTCGATCGACGATTATCCGTCCACGAGCAACTACGGCAATGAGTTCAAGAGTGTGTATGAGGAAGACGTATACGTCGGATACCGGTATTTCGAAACGTTTCGACCGGAAAAAGTGCAGTACGAATTCGGTTTCGGCCTGTCGTACACCACTTTTGAGCATGCACCGGAACCCGCCCAAACGCTGCAAAAAGACGGCGCGGAATGGATCGAAGTCGGCGTAACCGTGACGAATACGGGCGATACGTTCGAAGGCAAGGAAGTCGTGCAGGTCTACGTGGAAGCGCCTCAGGGCAGACTCGGCCAGCCGTATAAAAAGCTCGTGGCATTCGGCAAAACGAAGTCGCTTCAACCGGGCGAATCGCAGCGTATTACAGTCGGCTTCCCGATCGACAAGCTCGCTTCGTACGACGACGCCGGCACGACCGGACACGCGCACGCCTACGTGCTCGAAGAAGGGACGTACCTGCTGCACGTCGGATCGAGCGTCAAGCAGACCTCGGTCGTGCAGGTGGACGGAGCCGGTGGTTACATCGTGAACGAACTGCGCGTCGTGGCCCAGTTTGAAGAAGCGATGGCGCCGGTCGAAGCTTTCAACCGCCTCAAGCCGGGCGCCCGCCAAGCGGACGGTTCGTACGAGATGGACAGCGAGATCGTGCCGACCCGCAGCGTCGACATGGCGCGTCGTATCCAGGACCGTATGCCGCAATCGCTGGCGGAGACCGGAGATCAGGGCATCAAGCTGCAGGACGTCAAAGCCGGCAAAGCTTCGCTGGACGCTTTCGTGGCGCAGCTCAGCAACGACGAACTGGCGACGCTCGTGCGCGGCGAAGGCATGAGCAGCCCGCTTGCGACGCCGGGTACGGCATCCGTGTTCGGCGGAGTCAGCGACGCGCTGCTCGGCTACGGCATTCCGGTCGCCTGTACGGCGGACGGCCCTTCGGGCATCCGGATGGACAGCGGCCAACAGGCGACTCAGGTGTCGATCGGCACGCTGCTCGCAGCGACCTGGGACAAAGATCTGGTCGAAGAACTGTACGTGCTGGAAGGACAGGAGCTGGTGCTCAACGAAGTGGATACGCTGCTCGGACCGGGCCTCAACATCCGCCGCAGCCCGCTGAACGGCCGTAACTTCGAGTATTTCTCCGAAGATCCGATCGTGTCGGGCGAATTCGCGGCAGCCTGCGTGCGCGGTATCGCCAAAGGCGGTTCCAACGCGACGCTCAAGCACTTTGCCTGCAACAACCAGGAGCAGTACCGCAGCAAAGTGAACGCGGTCGTATCCGAACGCGCGCTGCGCGAGATCTACCTCAAAGGCTTCGAGATCGCGGTCCGCGAAGGCGGCGCCAAATCGATCATGACTTCGTACAATCCGATCAACGGCCACTGGGCGGCGTCGAATTACGATCTCAACACGACGATCCTGCGCGGCGAGTGGAACTTTGACGGCATCGTCATGACCGACTGGTGGGCGATCATGAACGATTCGGCCAACGGCGGCGAAGCGGATCGCAAAAACACGAACTTCATGATCCGCGCGCAAAACGATCTGTACATGGTCGTGATGAACTACGGCGCCGAGACCAACATCTGGGGCGACAACACGATCGAATCGCTGGCGGACGGCACGGTAACCCGCGGCGAGCTTCAGCGCAGCGCCAAAAACATCTGCCAGTTCATCATGGACGCGCCGGTATTTGGAAGAGAACGCAAAACGGACGAGTCGTTCGAGAAATTCGCAGCGGCAGGCGTGACCCAACTGGACAGCGCGCAGGCGTTGGCCGGCCAGGGAGACATTCAGCCTTCCGTCGATTCGCCGGTCTACCTCAAAGTCGAGCAGCCGGGCGTGTACCGCGTAGCGGTCAACGTCATGTCGCCGGAGCCGGAACTTTCGCAAAGCGCCTGCAACCTGCTGCTCAACGGCAAGGTCATGACGACCGTGCAGATGAACGGCACCCAGGGCCGCTGGCTCAAGCAGCGCCTCGTGTCAATCGAGCTGGAAAAAGGCACGTACAAGCTCGAAGTCGAATTCACGAAACCGGGCCTGCAGCTCGGTACGGTGGAGTTTAGAGCGGTTTAAGAGCTTGGAGCAGGTTAAGGATTAGAGCGATTTGGGATTGCAAAGTGTGGGGGCGTTCGTCGCCCCGCGTTTGTAAGGCGAATGGCACTTGCCTCTTTTCGCTGTCTTTTCTACACTTGATGCCATACGGACGCGAAGCACGCGCCGCTTTAATCCTTCGGGGTTGAAGCGGCTTTTTTGCGTGTTCGCGCGCCGAGGGAGAAGGAGGGAAAGGCTGTAATGACGGAGTTTGCAAAAGAATACGCCGGTTGGATAGACGTCCAACTTGCGGCCGAGCCGAATCCGAGAAGAAGAGAGCGGCTGGAAGCGGGATTGGGACACGGGAGCGTGGAGTTTTTGCGTTCGATCTGGCTGCCCGCGCTCAAAAATTTCGACCACCTGCATGCCGAATGGGAAGTGCGCGATCTGAACGGCGGATACCGGTATATCGATTTCGCGTACCGGCCCGGCGGCGCGAAAGGCGCGATCGAAATCCAGGGCTACGGTCCGCATGCCCGGGATTTGGACGTGCGGCGGTTCAAGGACCTGTGCTGGAGACACAGCCTGCTCGCTCTGGACGACTGGACGCTGCTGCCGATCGCGTATCCGTCGATTGCGGAAGAGCCGGGCCGCTGCCGCCAACTGATCCTTGCTTTTGCCGGGAAATTCACCGCTTCGGCTGCCGAACCGTCTCTATCCTGGCTGGAGGCGGAGCTGCTGCGGTTTGCGCGCACGACGCCGATTCCTTTTACGGCGGCGCGCCTTGCGGAGCATCTGCGAATCAGCAGCCAGCACGCCAGGCGCCTGCTGCATGCGTCCGTGTCAAGCGGACGTCTCGTCGTGGCGAGCGGCAAAGAAAGATTCCGGACGTACCGGCTGCCGGAGTGGAAATGAGGGTTTGGAGGGGATGGGTGGCAGAACGACAGAACGGCTCGCACAACGACCCGCAGACGGGTTTCGCCGGCTCTCGGGTAAAAGCTAACGAATCCGTATAACGCTAAATCGGTGAAAACAGGGATTTTGAAAATCTAACGAATCGTAGTCACGCTATGAGAGCAAAAACGTGCGAAATGTGCGATATGGGGCCGAATAGCGTTACGACGATTCGTTAGCATTCGGAGAACGGCTTTTTTTCCGGAATAGCGTTATGAGGGTTCGTTAGCTGCATCATTGAAACGGAGAACGGAGAACGGAGAACGGAGAACGGAGAACGGAGAACGGAGAACGGAGAACGGAGAACGGAGAACGGAGAACGGAGAACGGAGAACGGAGAACGGAGAACGGAGAACGGAGAACGGGGAACGGGGAACGGAGAACGGAGAACGGAGAACGGGGAACGGGGGGATTCCCCCGACCCGACTTGAACTTGTACGTACAACAGGTTATGATAAATATATAACGTATATCTATTACTAATTAACAATTATATTAATTTAATTAAGAAATCCATTAACGATAGGAGAATCCATCCATGAATTCAACGCCAACTTCTAATCCAGCCCAGGCTTCGTTCCGTGATCGCCTTCTTGCCCGCTATACGTTCGAGGACGCTGCCGATATCGGGCGCGACGCTTCCGGGCACGGGCGAGACGCTCGCGCCGCCGGCAGCGTGCTGCCGCGGATCTCACAGGATACCGGCAGGCCGGCGGTCACGTTCGGCGGAGGGCGCAGCGGCACTTCTTATCTCGAACTGCCATCCGATCTGCTGCAAGATGTAAGCGATCGCAGCGGCGTGACGGTGACGGCCTGGGTGCGTTTTGACGCGGGCACGAGCGTGTGGGAACGCATTTTCGATTTTGGCCAAAATGAAGGCGGACCGTCGCTGTTCCTGACCCGCAGCCTGCGCGGCACGCTATCCGCGGGCGGCGACCTCGTCGTCGATCCGGGCCGCGGGTTCGTGCGCGGCGAATGGATGCACGTCGCGCTGAGCGTGGTCGGCACGCAGGGCGGAACGCTGAGCAGCGCGGGCCCGGTCGCGTACGTCAACGGCGAACCGGTCGCCGACGGCACGATCAGCCAGACGTCGAGCGGCCATTACGCGCAGCTGCGCCGCTGGTTCGAGACGTTCGTCGAAGGCGGCAATTATACCCGCAATTTCATCGGCCGTTCGCAGTACGCCGCAGACGACGATTTTGCCGGCTCGATCTCGGACTTCCGCGTCTACGCGGCGGGCCTGTCGGCCGACGACGTGATCGAGGTGCTGTGCGAGTCGCTGACGGACGAAGAGATCGTGCGGCTGGCGGCAGACAAATATTTGTCTTTTCCGACGAGCATTTTGACGGGCGACGTCAGTCTGCCTGCTTCGCTGATGGGCGGTAAAGTCCGTGTGAACTGGACATCCAGCCATCCGGAATTCGTGTCGGGCGACGGACGGATCTGGCCGGACACAGGCGCGCGCACGCAGGGAGCAGGCGGCGGGGCGGCTTCGAATTCTCCGTCCTCCGCACCGCGCAGCCCGCAGGCCGCGACGCTCACCGCGACGCTTGAGGTGGTCGGCGGCAGCGAAGTGCGGCGCAGCTTCGACGTCTCCGTTCTTCCGCCGGAACTGCCTCCCTATACGGTGACGATCCACGGCGAAGAGACGCTGGACGGCGTGGTCGACGTCAGCGAAGTGATGTACGGGCTCTTTTACGAAGACATCAACAATGCGGCCGACGGCGGCATCTATGCGGAGATGGTGCAGAACCGCTCGTTCGAGGCGTTCGAGTTCGATACGTATTCGCACGCGTCCGGCGAATGCGGCTGTTCGACCGGCCGCAACCGTCAGCCGCTGCTGTGGTGGTACGGCGATATCGACAAGATGACGCCGCGCAGCACCGATACGCTGGGACAATTCCTCGGTTCCTCCGATCCCGACGTGAACGGGTATTACGTCACCGTCGCGGACGGCGCGACCGTGTACAACCGCGGCTTCAACGACACGAACGGCGGGTGCGCGATGCCTATTCGGGAAGGCGCCGCGTACGATTTTACCGTGTGGGCCAAAGCGGCGCAGGCAGGCTCCGTCATGCTGCAGCTGCAAGGGCCGGACGGCGAAGCGGCGAGCGACGTCGTCACGTTCGCGGTCGAAGGCGGCGATACGTGGCAAAAATACGGCGTGCCTTACCCGGCGGACGGCAGCGCGCTGTCGACGCTCGTGCTCACCGGCTCCCGGAACGTGCTCGGCCAGCTCTCGCTGACGTTCGACGGCGACATTTCGATCGAACTCGTGTCGCTCGTGCCGCGCGGCGTATGGGGTGCGGCAGAAGAAGCGGGTTCGCCTTCGGCGCGCGCCAACTATCTCGGCAACCCGAACTACCGGCTGCGCCGGGATCTTGTGGAAGCGCTGGCGGGGATGCATCCGAAGTTTTTGCGGTTCCCGGGCGGCTGTATTTCGGAAGGTTCTTTTATCTGGGACAATGTGTACGATTGGAAAGATTCGGTCAACGACATCGAGCTGCGCAAAGAAAACTTCAACGTGTGGGGCTACATGATGACGATGGGCCTCGGTTATATGGAATATTTCCAGCTGGCCGAAGACCTGAACGCGACCCCGCTGCCGGTCATGGCGTGCGGCGTGCTGTGCCAGGCCCGTTCCGACTACGCGCATCCGGCCGGCGGCGAACTGCGCGACCAGTACATCCGCAATTTCACGGATCTGATCGATTTTGCGATCGGCACCGACTTCGAGCATAACGAATGGGCGGCGATGCGGCGGAAAATGGGGCACGAAGCTCCGTTCGACCTGCGCTATCTGGGCGTGGGCAACGAGAACTGGGGGACGGAGTTTTTTGCCAACTTCGAAGTGTTCAAAGCCCGGATCGACGAGTACATGGCCGAGCATTATCCGGACCGCGAGCTGCACATCATCTCCACGGTGGGCGCGCAGGCGGACGACGACGCGTACCAGCAGGGCTGGAAGTTCCTGAGCGGCGGGCTGGAAGGTTCGGCGGACGTGCAGTTCGCGGATCGGGATCGGGTCATCTCGGAAAAAGTGTCCTGGTACGCCAAGCAGCCGAACTATATGGACACGATCGCGGACGAACATTATTACCGGTCGAACGAATATTTGCTGGAAAACGCGGACCGCTACAATTATTATTTCCGCGCCTACAACGAAGACGGCAGCCTCGACTGGCCGGCCACGTCCAAAGTGTTCGTCGGCGAATACGCGTCCACGGACAAAAACACGCTGGCGGGCGCCGTGGCGGAAGCCGCGGTGATGACCGGATTCGAGAACAATGCCGACGTCGTGCGGCTGGCCGCCTATGCGCCGCTGTTCAACAAAGTGCTTACCGACGGCACCTACCGATGGACGCCGGACTGCATCTGGTTCGACGACGAGAGCGTCTGGTTCACGCCGAACTATTACGTGCAGCAGATGTTCGCCAAATATTTGGGCGACCGCGTGCTGCCGACTTCGTTCTCGACGTACCACGGCGGCCGTCCGGTCGACCTTATTCCGCGCGGCGGCATCCACGTCGCGGCGGGCCGGGCGGAAGTGACGGTAAGCCGCGTCACGGTAACGTCAAACGACAGCGGCGAGGTGCTGCTGGAGACGGACTTTACGCAGGCGGCCGAACTCGATCCGGTCTGGCAGGTCATCCCGGGCTCGGCCGGCTATGCGCTTGAAGCGGGGCGCGGCCTCGTGCTCAAGCCGCAAAGCGGCGGCCTGAACGGCCTGTACGTACCGAGCGGCGAGTGGACCGGGTATACGGTCGAAGTGATCGCCTCCAAAGCTTCGGGCGAAGACGGCTTCTACGTCGGCGTCGGCCTGACCGACATCTCGCCGGATCGCAAAGACGTGCTGGAGTACGCGATCGGCTACGGCGGTTCCGCGACCGGCCTCAAAGTGCACAAGCAGGGCGTGGAAGGCTATACGCTCGGCGATTATTCGTCCAGTACGGCGGCAGGCAACCTGCGGGCGGCGAACTACGAAGGGCTTGAAGACGGGCGTCCGTATGCGATCACCGTCGATTTCGGCGGCCCGCGCGGCCGCAACCTGATCTGCTCGTACGCCGATGCCGATCCGGCCGGCGGATGGCGCAGCAAAGTGCTGGATTACAAGCTGGAGGCCTACAACCGCGACGTGTTCCATTCCGTGACGGCGGATGCCAAGCACGTGTACGTCAAGCTGGTCAATGCCGACGGCGTGGACAAAAACACGCGCCTGAACCTCGACGGTCTGGAAGTCGCGGCGGAAGCCAAACTCGTGACGCTGACGGGCGATCCGGCACTGCTGCACGTGCCGAACGTGAACAAAAAAAGCGGAGAGCCGGTCGTGCCGGTCGAGAGTGTCTTCGCGCTAGAAGACGGCACGGGCGTGGACGGCTTCGCTTCCGGCCAAGCCGCAGGAGGTACGGGCGGGACAGGCCGAACGGGCCGCACGGCGGTGCTGAAGCTGCCGGCGAACTCGGTGAGCGTCGTCGTGCTGGAACGACGGGTGTAGCGTTTGGCGGCGCGGTGGTCACGCTAACGAATCCTGCACACGCTATATTGCGCTTCAGCGCGCTTTTATCCAAACTAACGAATCGTCATCACGCTATCGGCTCGAATTCGGCCCAAAATGGCCTTTTAACGCTCAATAAGGATATGACGATTCGTTAGATAGCGGAAAAAGCGGAAAATGGGCAAATAGCGATATAAGGATTCGTTACGCTTAGCTCCCTTCGCGCACGGCGCGGGAAAGACGCAGAAACGGAGTTGGAAAGGTGCGAAAAGCACCGAAAAAGGAGACGGGGAAATCCCCGTCTCCTTTTTGGCGCGTCCGCAGCATGGAGCGGCCGGGCGAAAAGCGGCCGCGTTTTGGCCACCCCGCGCCCCGCTTGCCCGCGCCCCGCTTACTCCTCCCCGTCCCCTCGGCCCGGCCGATGCGGCGGCGCTTCCGCGTCCGAATCCGAGTTCGGATTCGCAGGCTCGGCGGGCTTTTTTGTCGGCCCGACCGGAATGCCGATCCGATTCGCCGTTTCCATGCGCCGCAGGCGCCGATCTCTTTTTCGCTGTAGAAGAGGATCTGCTTTGGCCAGTTCCTCATACTGCTCCATCTGCTCCCGGTAATGCTGCTCGGTCTCGCTCGTCGAAGGCAGGAACGGCTCGTGGTTGTATCCGGTCCGTCTGCCGTAGCGCAGCATCTCGTAGATGATCATGCCGTTGTTCGGCTTGCCGTTCGTCGTGCGCATCGGAATGATGTCGAACAGAGCATAATAGAAAGCGTAAAAAATAAGCCGTTCCCAAAAGGTCTGCTGCGAATCGATGATCCCGTTCGCCAGCAGGGCGTTGAGGACAAAAGCGAGCGCCAGATTGACCAAGATCGGCCCGGCGTACAGGCAGGCGTAAGCGCCCCGGCTCTCGCGCCGGATCTCGTCGTAGGAGAACCAGCTGTACAGATGATAGTGGCGGCGCACGTCCAACACGCCGAGCTTGAACAGACGCGGCCCCGACCCCAACGTGATACGCGGATTGCGCACGCCGAACAGCAGGCTGCCGAGCAGGTAACCCGATTCGCGCAGAAAAACGACGACGGGCAAAATGATAAAAGCCGATACGATCAGCGAGATCAGATCCGCAAAACCGAACATGGAATCCGCTCCTTTGGCTTTTTTTTGCGTATTTGCATGTCTATACAATTTTTTTCGTTCTCTCTACTAATACCCGCTGCAAAAAAGGCTGAACAAACGGCAAGCAGCAGAAGATAAAGAAGAAGGTGAAACGAAGATTCATAAAATACGTTTTCGAATACAAAAAAGTTAACCTAAAGCGAGTTATATCGCAAAATAGCGTCCAAAACTAAATGTTAAGGCTTATTTAGTTAATGTTTTTGTTATTTATTTTCGAAAACAAGAAGGATACCGGCAAAGAACGGCGAAAAGATTAAAAGTATCTCTATGCAACCGCTATCATCCCGAATTCCATATCCGAAGGAGGAACATACGTACATGAAAAGCAACAAGTTTACCCGAAGTTCCGTACTGCTGCTGTCGCTCGCCCTGCTGGTGCCGGTCTCCGCCGGCTGCGGCCCCGATATGCGCGCCGCAGCGGCGGGAACGTCGTCCGATACGCCTCCGACATTCTCGAACGTCTCCGTGCACGATCCTTCCATCGTCAAGGACGGCGACACGTTCTACGTGTTCGGTTCGCATATCGATGCGGCGAAGTCGACCGACCTGATGCATTGGACTTCTTTTGCAAACGGTTACAAGACTCCGGGCAATGCCATCTACGGAGATCTGTCCAAAAACCTGGCGGGTTCGTTCGCATGGGCCGGAGAAAACGATTCGGACAGCAAAGGCGGCTTCTCGGTCTGGGCGCCGGACGTGTTCTGGAACAAGGACTACGTGAACAAAGACGGCTCCAAAGGCGCGTACATGACCTACTACAGCGCGTCTTCGACCTATATCCGCTCGGCGCTCGGCTTCGCGGTATCCAAGCAGATCGAAGGTCCGTACGAGTACGGCGGCACGGTCGTCTACTCCGGCTTTACGGAGAACGAAGCGTACGACAAAGACAGCAAAGTGAACAAAAAGTGGACCAGCACGCATATCGACGAACTGATCGGCGCAGGCAAGCTTGCCGGCGAGAAAGACGACTGGTTCAATGCGGACGGTTCGTACAACAACCAACAATATCCGAACGCGATCGACGCCGCCCTTTCCTACGATAGCCAAGGCAAGCTGTGGATGACGTACGGTTCGTGGTCGGGCGGCATTTTCCTGCTGGAGATCGATCCGAAGACCGGCCAACCTATTTTCCCGGGCAAAGACGGCACGACCAAGGACGGACGCCCGATCGACCGCTACTTCGGCACGAAGATCGCGGGCGGGTACGGCAAATCGGGCGAAGGCCCGTACATCGAATATAACAAAAGCACGCGCCAGTATTATCTGTACGTGACCTACGGCTGGCTGGGCGCGGACGGCGGCTATAATATGCGCGTATTCCGCTCCAAGAACATCGACGGCCCGTACACCGACTCGCTCGGTCAGAACGCGGTGCTGCCGGCGGCCACGGAGAATACCGAGATCGGCAACAAGCTGATCGGCAACTTCCTGTTCGAACGCGAAGCGGGCGATCCGGGCACGGGCGCCGGTTACGGATACGTCTCGGCGGGACACAACTCCGTCTACACGGACAAGAACGGGCAGATGTTCCTCGTGTTCCATACCCGTTTCCCGCAGCAGGGCGAACTGCACGAGCTGCGCATCCACCAGATGTTCATGAACAAGGACGGCTGGCCGGTCGTAGCGCCGTACCGGTATGGCGGAGAGACGCTGGACAAGGTGAAAAAAGACGGGATCGCCGGCGATTACCGCTACGTGAACCACGGCAAAGCCTATTCCGGCGCGATCGAGGAACCGGAGTCGATCACGCTCAATGACGACGGCACCGTCACGGGCGCGCTTGAAGGCAAATGGCGCAAAAACGCCGACAACAAAGCCAAGCTGACGCTCGGCGGCGAAGAATTCGACGGCGTCTTTCTGCGTCAGTGGGACCCGGTGTCGCAAACGAACGTCATGACGTTCACCGCGGTATCGGAGTCGGGCGAATCGGCGTGGGGCACACGCCTGGCCGATCTGAACGACGAGCAGGTCGTCGCGAACGTGGCGGCAGGCCTGACGCTCGGCGATACGAGCCGGGTCACCGCGGACCTGAAGCTGCCGACCGTCGGCAGCCGCGGCACGTCGATCGCGTGGAGCAGTTCCGAAGCAGGCGTCGTCTCTTCGACGGGCCAGGTGACACGTCCGGCCGAAGGCGAACCGGCCGGCCAGGCCGTGCTGACCGCGACGATCGCCAAAGGCAGCGTGAGCAGGGCGGTCACGTTCGACATTACCGTCGTGCCGTATGCCAATGCCGCCTTGACGGCTTCCTATTCGTTCGAGAACAACCTGTCCGACGGACAGGGCGCGTTCGCGGACGGCACCGTCACCGGCGACCGGATCGGCAAAGAAGGCGGCCGCGTCAGCTACGCGGACGGCGCCGCCGGACAAGCGCTCGTATTGGACGGCGCTTCCGGCGTGAGCCTGCCAAGCAACCTGATCGGGAGCGCGTCGTATTCCGTCTCGCTCTGGGTGAAGCCCGAGCAGCTCACGTCCTTCACGCCGACGTTCTTCGGCGCCAAAGACGAGACGCATTGGCTGAGCCTGCTGCCCAAAGGCTCGGTCGGCGACCAGACGATGCTCTGGTCCGGCAGCGCCAGTTGGTACGACGGCGTGACCGGCACGAAGATTCCGGCCGGCACCTGGTCGCATTTGGCGTTCTCGGTCGACAAAGGCACGTTGACCGTGTACGTGGACGGCGAGCGCAAGTTTTCCGGCACCGGCTTCCCGGACCTGTTCACGGAAGGCGCGAACCGCACGTTCGCGCTGGGCGTAAACTGGTGGGACGCCGCGTTCAAAGGCCAACTGGACGAATTGAACGTGTACGCAGGCGCGCTGACGCCGGAGCAGGCGGCAGCTTTGGCCCGGCCGGCGAAGTAAATCGCAGAAGCCAATTGAAGTAAAAGTTAGAAGTGAACAGTAGAAGGAAATAGTGGAACGCCGCCGGAACACTTGGGAAGCTTGAGCTTTCAGTGCAAAAACGCGAACGAAAACAGGAAGGAACAGGCAGCCGTTCCTTCCTGTTTTTTTATTTAACCCTTTAGATCGCCGCAGTGTGGTATAATAGAGAGATTCATACCCGAGCGTTCACATTTTCCTAAACAGGAGGTCGATCTATTGAGTACATTCCAGGATTGGAATCTAAAGGTCAAAAAGACGTTCAACGCGACAAGCAACGAACAGGTGCTGACGGTTACGGAAGCGGGCAGCCTGCTGGGCCTGACCAAGGATCAGATGAAAGTATACGTGGACAAAAACAAGCTGACCAAGGTACCGATCATGCGCAGTACCCATCGTTATCTCGTGCTTGAACAGGAAATTAACGAGATTCTCAAAAAAGTTTAACAAGAATGCTTGTCAACTTCTTCGGATCGTGATATATTATTTCTTGTGCTCGCGAGGTAATCGCAGCCATCAAGATATGCGGTCGTGGCGGAATTGGCAGACGCGCACGGTTCAGGTCCGTGTGGGCTAACCCCCGTGGAGGTTCGAGTCCTCTCGACCGCATCCCTTTTAAGAAAAGGTCCGAACTTTCGATGGATAATCGAAGGTTCGGGCCTTTTTTTGCGTGGTCAGACGTTTGACAGTCAGACCCCCGACGGTTATAGTCTTGACATAGTTAGCCTTCTAACAGTATGAGGATCTACAGTATAAGGATCTAACCTTACAATCCGCAAGCACCCGGGAAGGGGCGATCGAGCATGAGCGACAAAGACGGACCTTCGAAAAAAACGAAAAAGTCCAAAAGCGAGAAAAACGCCGCCAAAGCGAAAAAAGCCAAACAGGCAGAGCTGGCTGCTCTGGAAAAGGCCGGCGGTGCAGACTCTCCGGATGGGAGCGATCCCGCGGCAGAGCCGTCTGCGGCGCATTCGCCTGAACCGGCGGGACGCGCGGACGAGTCCGGCGGGGAAACGGGCGATGGAGCGGAAGCGGCGACGCCGGTGTCGGATCTGCTGCGCGAGATCGGGACGAAGCTCAAGTCGGCGTCTGACGGCCGGCTGGCCGAGCTCGGCATGAACGCGCAGCAGGGGCAGATGCTCGGCTACATCTATCGGTTCCGGGAAGACGGCATCATCCAGACCGAGCTGGCCAAGCATTTTAACCGGACCGGCGCAAGCGTCAGCAGCATGCTGCAGGGGCTGGAGAAGAAAGGGTATGTGAAGCGGATCGTGCCCGAAGGCAACGAGCGCCAGAAAAAGGTGTACGTGACGAAGAAAGCGAAAGCGCTGATTCCGGAATTCGACCGCATGTTCGTCGAACTCGAACAGCGGATCACGGCAGGGCTGAAGCCGGAAGAAGCGGAAGCGCTGCATGCGCTGCTGGAGCAGGTCAAATCGAGGCTGTAACCCGCGTCCCGCAAGCGGATAGCAGAGATTTCCGCGTGTCCGAACGCCTTGTCCTTTGCGCGGAATCGTGATATATTTGCACACGTGGCGGAACTGACCCAGGGTCGCACGCGGCTTGTTGCAAGCCGATTTCGCGGGCGGGATGCCGCTTCGGCATCCGCAAGGAACGATTACGAGAAGTCAGTCACGCCCTACGGCCGCATCGGCGAGCAGGGCGTTTTTGTGTTTGGCACAAGCAAGCGGTCAAAATACGTGAAAAAGAAGGGTTGGAGATGGCGGAAAGCGGCATACGAACGGGATGGGGCGTCAGGCTTCTGGAGAAATATTTGTCGGGCCGGTCGATCGATTACAGGCAGATCATCGGGCTGTTCGTCCCGCTGCTCGTCGATCAGGTGTTTATCGTCGGGCTGCATATGATCAACACGGCGATGATCAGTTCGGCGGGAGTGGACGCGATCAGCGCGGTCAACATGGTCGATTCGCTGAACATTTTCCTGCTCAGCATCTTCGTGGCGGTCGCCACGGGCGGGACGGTCGTCGTCGCGCAGTACAAAGGGAGCGGCAATTCGATCATGGTGTCCAAAGCGACGGCCGGAGCGGCTTCGGTCGTCTCGGTCCTCGCGCTGTTTATCGGCTTGTTCATGATCGTCTTCCACAATCCGCTGCTGAACCTGCTGTTCGGCTCGGCGGAACCGGCGGTCAAGGAACTGGCGCGTATCTATATGATCGGCAGCGGGTTTTCGTACATGGGCCTGGCGTTTGTCGAAGCGGTCTGCGGCGCGCTGCGCGGCATCGGGCGTTCCCGGGCTTCGCTCGCCCTGTCGCTCGTCATGAACCTGCCGTATGTCGGCTTGAACCTGCTGTTCATCAACGTGCTCGATATGGGCGTGTTCGGCATGACGCTGTCGGTTAACATCTCGCGCTACCTGGCGGCGGCCTGCGCGGTCTATTACCTGATCCGGATCGACGCCGAACTGCGGCTGCGTATCCGGGATTTTTTCCACGTCGGGCTCGATATGTTCAAAAAAGTGCTGGGCATCGGCATGCCGTTCGCGGCGGAACAGATGTTTTTCAACGGCGGCAAAATCCTGACCCAAATCTTCATCGTCAGCATGGGCACGTACGCGATCGCGACCAACGCGATCAGCGGTTCGCTGGCCGGCGTGATGCAGATTCCGGCCAACGCGCTTTCGCTGACGCTGATCACGGTCGTCGGACAGTGTATCGGGCGGCGGGATTTGAAGGATGCGAAAAAGCTGACCAAATCGTTCGTCGCGCTCGGCTCTGTTTTTTACGTCCTGATGACCGTGCTCGTGATGGCGCTGTTCTATCCGCTCGTCGGGTTGTTCAATCCGCCGGCAGAGATCGTGGACGACATCTTCCTGATCGTGCTCGTCAACGCGCTCGCGCAGATTCCGCTGTGGTCGATCAGCTTCATGATTCCGTCGGCGCTGCGCGCGGCGGGAGACGCCAAGTTCACTTCGCTCGTGTCCATGCTGTCGATGTGGCTGTTCCGCGTCGTGCTGGGCTACATTCTCGGCATCGTGCTGGATATGGGCATCCTCGGCGTCTGGATTGCGATGAACGCCGAATGGGCGATTCGCGGCGGCGTGTTCGTCTGGCGGTTCATGGGCAACAAATGGTATCGGCATAAGCTGATCTAGTGCGTTGTCCACGTACCGGGTCGGATACAGGGGCCGAAGCCGGAATAAGGCAGACCCCGGCATTCGGCTTGAATGAACCCCGAACGGCAGAAGAACCGTGCAGCTTCGGACGTGCAAACGTCGGGGCGCGCGGTTCTTTTTACATACGTATGATACAATCAGGCCAGCGCAAGACAGGAACGATACACGGTATACGAGAGGAGAGAAGCAGATGACGCAGAAAATAACGGCGCCCCGCCTTCGGGAGGAGCAGCTGGAAGCGGAGACGGACGTGTATGTGGAGTCCCGGGCCGAAATCGCGGACCGGTTGATCGAGCAGGCGGAATGGACCGGGTTCGACGCCGACCGGGCTTCGTTCGACCGGGTGATTTTCAGACAGATGACGATCTCCGAATCCGCGCTGCGCGAAACGGAATTCACCGACGTCCTGTTCGACCGCTGCGATTTTTCCAACGTGAACTTCGCGGACATTTTTCTCAACCGGGTGGAATTCCGCGACTGCCGGCTGATCGGCAGCGACTTCGGCGGCGGCCGGATGCAGCACGTCGTGTTCGCCGACTGCATCGCGGACTACGCCAACTTCCGCCTCGTCAAGTTCAAGTCCGTCCGCTTCGAAGACTGCTCCCTGATCGGCAGCGACTACTACGCCGCGTCCGTGCAGCACTTCCAATGGGAACGGTGCAAGCTCGATCAGGCCAACCTGTCCGAAGTCAAACTGAGCGGCACCGACCTGAGCAGCTCCACGTTCGACTCGCTGACCGTCAACCCGGAAGACCTGGCCGGCTGCCGGATCTCATCCTCCCAGGCTTCGGTGTTTGTGGGGCTGCTGGGGTTGATTGTGGACTAGGGTTACGGGTATTTGGTACTGAGGATCAGGTACAGACCTAGCGAGATGGACAGATCGATCGTATCGTCATAATGGGTCAGCTTAACTTTTCGCAGAGGCAGCAGGTTCAGGTATTTATATTCGGACATGACTTTTTTCGTATCGACATTTTGAATTCGGAGGGTGCTTCCCAAAAAATCCCGGTATAACAAGTAGCGGCTGTTTTGATACGTAAAAGCATATTGAGGATTCGTACGGATTTTCGTGATGCACTTTAACTGGAATTGCTCCTGCTGCGCAGAAATCGTCCATGAATCTTTTAAAAAAGTAAGGTTATGATGGCACGAAACTTTAGTGTTTTGCTCGGTATCGCAGACCTTAACGTTCAAATAAAATCCTTCGATAATAAAATCGATGATCCGTTCGAACAAGTTGTTGTAGTAACGTTGAACCTCCAAAACGGGCGTGTTACTCTCATCAAGCAGCGGATACGATTTGGTACTTTGTTTTACGAAAGGTTGAACGAAAGAATAGATGATAGACGTGCCTCCTTATTTTCATAATATCAACCCAATTTGTTCTTATTCATAAAAATGTTGGATAATTAAAATATTTGGAATAGGTGTTAAGTAGGATTTGCCGAATAGAAATACGTTTGTTTAAAAGGGGCTTGGCTGCGATTTACGTCCGTTTGTTAAGCACGGCGCAGCAGCGGAAGGAGGAGCTTTCGGATGTACAGTTTTATTTTCGATATTGACGATACCGTCTACGACCAGATGCTGCCGTTCAGGCAGGCGTTCGAGCGGAATTTTGCCGAGCATGGGGATTTGCCGCTGCACGATCTATACCGGCATAACCGCAAATTCAGCGACGAGGTGTTCGAGCTTACGGTGCGCGGGGAGATGACGCTTGAGGATATGCAGGTGTACCGGATCACGGAAGCGATGAAGGCGATGGGGATCGGGATTACGCGGGTGGAAGCGCTCGGTTTTCAGGACGGTTACGCGGCTGCGCAGCAGGAGCTTCGACTGACGCCCGACATCAGGGAGGCGCTCGATTACTGCCGCGACCTCGGGCTGAAGATCGGGGTCATCACGAACGGCCCGGGCGAGCACCAGCGCGGCAAAGTCGAGCGGCTCGGCGTATACGCCTGGGTGAAGCCGGAGCATGTGTTCATCTCCGGGGAACTCGGGTGTATTAAGCCGGATCGGCGGATTTTTCGTCATGCGGAGGAGACGCTTGGGCTTGAGCGCGAGCGGACGTATTACGTCGGAGATTCGTACGCCAACGACATCGTCGGAGCCAAAGGCGCCGGCTGGAAGTCGATCTGGATCGACCGCCGCGGGCAGCGCATACCGGAAGGCGGCGCGCAGCCGGACGTCAGGATCGCCGAAGGCGATTCGATCGCGGCGACGATTCGGGGGATTTGCGAGAGCGGGCACGAAGGCGGGCGCGAGTGAGCACGAGTAGCGGTTGCACCGCCAAGTATGGAATCAAGACTCGGCATGCCAAAAGCTCCAAAAGGGCTTTATTCAAAAGCGGCGCCTCTGTAAAGAGGTCTGCCGCTTTTTCATGTCCGAGAGTCTGGAAAACGTCTTTGGCGATAGGTTCTTGTCTCTAATGGGCTGCATGTTTGTTGATCTTCAGCAGCCCGATCATCGCCGCTCCGCCCAGCCCAATCGTTCCGATCGCCGGGAACTGGCCTGGCAGAATGATGCGAGAGCGAAAATGTGATCATTTTGTACGCTTTTTACGCATATATTCGATCTTTTCGCAAAAATGTGGTCATTAGGGCAACAATTCAGACGTAAAAAGCGGATTTGGAGCATTATACGGCAAAAATGTGATCAAGAAGACAACATTAATGCGGATTAGTTAGAAAAACGAGGAAAATGTGATCAAAAAGACAACATTTGCGCCGCCCTAAACAGTCATTCGGCTGTTTCGGGAGCGGGAGGGGCTGTACGGTCCTACGGTCCGTTAAAATCGCAAAACGCAGCGAAAAAGCCCGCTCACGGATCACCGATCCGTTGGCGGGCTTTTCGGCGTGCGCGCCGCGCCGCTTTTCGCTAGGCGTCCTCAGCCTGACGCTTACTTCGCTCCGTCTCTTCGCGTATGCTGCCCGCTTCCCGCTCCGCCGCCGCTTACTCCGCCGCCTTGCGCTCCGCCGCCCCGCGCCCCGCCGCTTCCCGCTCCGCTGCCGCTCACTCCGCCGCCTCGCGCTCCGCCGCTGCCCGCTCCGCCGCCGCTCGCCCCGCCGCTTCCCGCTCCGCTGCCGCTCACTCCGCCGCCTCGCGCTCCGCCGCTGCC